>DXDV01000012.1 GCA_019115345.1 Candidatus Intestinimonas stercorigallinarum
CCGGTGGCCTTCATCTGGGTGCCCAGGGTCCGGGAGGCGTCGGCGAACTTGTCAAAGGGCCACTTGGGCATCTTCACCACGATGTAGTCCAGGGTGGGCTCGAAGCAGGCGCAGGTCTTGCCGGTGATGTCGTTTTTGATCTCGTCCAGGGTGTAGCCCAGGGCGATCTTCGTGGTGATCTTGGCGATGGGGTAGCCGGTGGCCTTGGAGGCCAGGGCCGAGGAGCGGCTGACCCGGGGGTTCACCTCGATGACCGCGTACTCGAAGGAGTCGGGGTTGAGGGCCAGCTGGACGTTGCAGCCGACCTCGATCTTCAGGGCGGAGATGATATCCAGGGAGGCGGTGCGGAGCATCTGGTACTCCTTGTTGGCCAGGGTCTGGGTGGGGGCCACCACGATGGAGTCGCCGGTGTGGACGCCTACGGGGTCGATGTTCTCCATGGAGCAGATCTGGATGACGTTGCCGGCGGAGTCCCGCATGACCTCGAACTCGATCTCCTTCCAGCCGGCGATGGAGCGCTCGATGAGGACCTGGCCCACCCGGGACATGTGGATGCCCCGGTCGGCGATCTCCCGCAGGGAGGGCTCGTCATAGGCGATGCCGCCGCCGGTGCCGCCCAGGGTGTAGGCGGGGCGGACGATGACGGGATAGCCGATGGAGTTTGCGAAGTCCACGGCGTCCTCCACGCTCTCCACCACGTCGGAGGTGACACAGGGCTGGCCGATCTCCTCCATGGCGTCCTTGAAGCCCTGTCGGTCCTCCGCCTTGCGGATGGACTCGGGGCTGGTGCCCAGGAGCCTGACGTTGTACTCGGCCAGGATGCCCTGCTCATGGAGGTTCATGGCCAGGTTGAGGCCGGTCTGGCCGCCCAGGGTGGGCAGGATGGAGTCGGGCCGCTCCTTCTGGATGACCTGGGTCACCGAGGCGATGTTCAACGGTTCGATATAGACGTGGTCAGCGATGTCCTTGTCGGTCATGATGGTGGCGGGGTTGGAGTTGACCAGCACCACCTCCACGCCCTCCTCCTTCAGGGCGCGGCAGGCCTGGGTGCCGGCGTAGTCAAACTCGGCGGCCTGTCCGATGACGATGGGGCCGGAGCCCAGCACCAGCACCTTTTTGATATTGGGATTCTTGGGCATTACCAGGCGCCTCCTTCCATCCGGCGGATGAACCGGTCAAAGAGATATTCGGTGTCCTTGGGGCCTGGGCTGGCCTCTGGGTGGAACTGGACGGTGTAGACGTTGCCGTTGGCGTAGCGCAGGCCCTCCACGCTCCCCTCGTTGACGTTGATGTGGGAGACCTGGGCCACCTCAGGCTTGACGCTCTCGGCGGTGACCACGTAGCCGTGGTTCTGGGAGGTGATGAAGACCCGGCCGGCGTCCAGGTCCTTCACCGGGTGGTTGGCCCCCCGGTGGCCGAAGCGCATCTTCCGGGTCCGGGCGCCGGTGGCCAGGGCCATGAGCTGGTGGCCCAGGCAGACGGCGAAGATGGGGATGCCGGAGGCGTAGAGCTCCTGGATCTCGGCGATGATGGCCACGTTGTCGGCGGGGTCGCCGGGGCCGTTGGAGAGCATCACCCCGTCAAAGTTTCCCGCCAGGACCTCCACGGCGGTGGTGTGGGCGGGAAACACGGTGACCTCGCAGCCCCGCTCCTGGAGGCAGCGGATCATGTTCTCCTTGACGCCGAAGTCCATCAAAGCCACCCGCAGCTTCTGCCGGGGGATGGAGGGATAGACTTGGACCTCCTCCCGGCTCACCCGCTCCACGGTGCCCTGGACCCGGTAGGCCCGGATGGGCTCCAGCAGATCCTGGATAGAAAAATGCTCCGCACAGGTGATCATACCGTTCATGGTACCCTGACTGCGGAGTATACGGGTGATAGCACGGGTGTCCACGCCCTGGATGCCCGTGATACCATGCTCTTTCAGATAGTCGTCCAAATCACCCTCACAACGGAAATTGCTGCCCCGCCGGGAGAGATGCCGCACCACAAAGGCCTCGCCCCAGGGACGGGAAGACTCGTTGTCCTCAGAATTGACACCGTAGTTGCCGATGAGAGGGTAGCTCATCACGATGCCCTGCCCGGCATAGGAGGGGTCGGTGAGAATTTCCTGGTAGCCCACCATGGAGGTGTTGAATACCATCTCACAGATCCGGTCCGCCGTGGAGCCGATGCTCTCCCCTGTAAAGGTCATGCCGTTTTCCAGGATCAAGGTCGCCTTCATCTATCACAGCCCGCCTTTCTCTTCCAGTTTATCCGTAGAATTTTAACCCAAAAACCCATCCCTTGACAACTCCATTTTTCCCGCCCCGGCCAAAAACGTGGTTTTGTCCAAAATAGCCGGAGAAACGCTCCTTTTCCACGGTCATTCCGCATGATGTGCCTAAAAAATGTATAGACGCCCTAATTATTTTTCAGCATTCTCCGCCGGAGCCAGGTCCACCACCACCAGCTCCGGACGGTTGAAGATCCTGGGCACCCGGGTGGACTCCCGGGCCAGGCCGCGGCTGACGATGAGGGTGGTCTCCCCCAGTTCATACCGCCCGCCGGCGTAGGCAGGGAAAAACCCCTGGTTGGGGGCCAGCAGGCCGTTGAGGATGCCGGGGATGCGCCACTGTCCCCCGTGGGCGTGGCCGGCCAAAATAAGGTCGAAGCCCTGCCCCTCGTAGGCACTGGTCCGCTCCGGCCGGTGGGTGAGGAGGATGGAGAACCCCTCCCTTACCGCCCCACGGGCGGCACTGGAAAGCTGCGCCTGCCAGATGTCTGTCCCAACTGCTGGATCGTCGATGCCGCAGATGTGGATGGGCTGACCCTGAAAGACTACGGTCCGCCCCTCCCCTTCCAACACAGTGACGCCGCTGTTTTCGATCCGGACCTTGATCTCTTCCGCCCGGCCGCTCCAAAATTCGTGGTTGCCGGTGACATAGAAGGTGGGATAGGAACTGCCCAGGGCCTCGATGACGGTCCAGGCGTTCTCCTCCGGGAGCGCCGGGTCGTCATCCAGGATGTCGCCCCCCAGCAGCACCAAATCGGGGTGCTGCTCCTCCACCGCGTCCAGCAGCTCCCGCTGGCCTTCGCCGTAGGCGCAGGAATGGAGGTCGGTGAGGAGGACCAGCCGGACGGGGCGGGAGATTTTTGCAGACTCCACCGTATAGTGCCGCAGGGTGAGACGGGTATTCAGAGCGGCCGCCGCCACGGCAATGGCCGCTGCCGCCGGCAGCAGGATGCGCAGACGCTTTTTCTTCATGGGGACCTCCGGACAGATCAGAATTTGACTTCATTGTATCACAGTCAGGAGGGCGTGAAAAGAGCAGGCGATGTTCTGCCGGCCCTTTTGCGATGTTCTGCCGGCCCTTTTGCTATGCAAAAGCATAGCAAAATTGGCCACGTGCCGCTAAAAGCGGCACAGCCACGAAATCAAAGCGCATGGGCCGGGACTACT
>DXDV01000104.1 GCA_019115345.1 Candidatus Intestinimonas stercorigallinarum
GGAGCCGTTCACCTTCTGGCTGTTGGCCTTCATGGCCTCAATGGCGGCGGCGGTGGCCTTGGCGATCCCCTTCTTCATAATCATGGGGTTGGCGCCGGCGGCCAGGTTCTTCAGGCCCTCCCGGATGATGGCCTGGGCCAGCAGGGTGGCGGTGGTGGTGCCGTCGCCGGCCACGTCGTTGGTCTTGGTGGAGACCTCCTTGACGATCTGGGCGCCCATGTTCTCAAAGGGGTCGGGCAGCTCGATCTCCTTGGCGATGGTCACGCCGTCGTTGGTGATGAGGGGAGTGCCGAACTTCTTGTCCAGCACCACGTTGCGGCCCTTGGGGCCCAGGGTGATCTTGACGGTATCGGCGAGCTGGTTGACGCCCCGCTCCAGAGCGCGGCGGGCCTCTTCGCCGTAAATGATCTGCTTAGCCATGAAAATTACCTCCTATACTGTAATGGGCCGGCGGCGGTCCCCGCCGCGCCCGCTGCGTGTCAAGGGATGGAACTTACTCCACGATGGCCAGGATGTCGGCCTGACGGACGATGGTGTACTCCTCGCCGTCCAGCTTCACCTCGGTGCCGGCGTACTTGCTGGTGATGACCTTGTCGCCCTTCTTCACGGTCATGACGACCTCCTTGCCGTCCACCATGCCGCCGGGACCCACCTCGACGACTTCGGCCATCTCGGGCTTCTCCTTGGCGGCGCCGGTGAGGATGATGCCGCTCTTGGTGGTCTCCTCGGCCTCCACCATCTTGATGATCACTCTGTCTGCAAGGGGCTTGAGCTTCATTTGAGGTTCCTCCTTATATGGTTATGGTTTTTGTCCATCTTGTCTCGGGGGTTAGCACTCGAAAAACCTGAGTGCTAACTTCGAGTATGATAATACCTCTCCTTGCCAAAAAAATCAACCCCCAATTTTCAAAATAGGGGGTCGATTTTCTGAAAATTCACCTTTTGTTCACAAAGGGACTGGCCGAGTGCCAAAATTGTCCGGCGCTCCACGGTAGCTCAGCCCCGGGGGATAGAAGAACCACACCTTCCTGGGGGAGAGGGAGACGGTGAAGGCCCTGGCGCGCAGGACCTCGCCGTCCACCACGGCGGTGAGCTCCGAGGGGGAGGAGAAGGAGAAGGACTGGCCGTGGAAGTGGGAGATGACCTCCGGGTGGTCCCGGTAGCGGCCCTTGGCGTAGTCCCCCACCAGGCGGAAGAAGGTGAAGCGGCTCACCTTGGGCACCACCACCATGTCCAGCACGCCGTCGTCGGGCTGGGCGTCCCCCACCGGCATGTAGCCGCCGCCGTAGTGGCGGCCGTTGCAGATGCAGATGATGGTGCTCTCCCCCTCCAGCACGGCGTCCCCGGCCCGGATGACGGTGGGGCGGGAGAGGCCCTTGAAGAGGACGTTGACCACCAGGGAGAGGGTGTAGGCCGCCATGCCGCTGAGGAAGGGGAGGGCCTTATATTTATGGACGTCGGCGGCGATGCGGGCGTCCACCCCGGCGCAGCAGACGTCGATGCCCAGCCGGCCGTTGCAGTCCATGAGGTCGAAGGCGGCCTGGGGGCCCCGGGCCAGGGCGGCCAGGTCGGAGAAGGCCGCGCGGTAGGTGGGTCCGAAGAGCTTGAGAAAGTCGTTGCCGGTGCCCTTGGGCACGTTGGTGACGGCGGCGTTGTCAAAGCCCGCCGCCCCGTTCACCACCTCGTTGAGGGTGCCGTCCCCGCCGCAGGCGTAGAGCCGCACCGGCCCGCCCCGCTCCGCCGCCGCCCGGGCCCGGCGCTCGCAGTCCCCGGGGGCGGCGGCCAGAAAGATCTCGTGGTCCAGCCCCAGGCCGGAAAAGGTCTCCCGGATCTGCCGGCACAGGGCGTCGGTGCTCCCCGGCTTTCCCGCCGCCGGGTTGATGAGGAAGAGGTGCTCCACGGGCGGGACCTCCTTTGGATCGGTGTCGGATTCTTACCACAGGGTGACGCGCTGCTCGGGGCGGGCCATGCGGGAGACGATGGCGGCGGCCTCGGCCCGGGTGAGGCTGTCGCCCGGCCGGAAGGTGAGGTCTCCGTCGCTGCCGGTGAGGATGCCCTTGGCGTAGAGGCCGAAGATGGCCTCGGCGGCGTAGTCCCCGGCGGCGACGTCGGGGACGGTGGCCTTCACCCGGTTCAGGCTGTTGAGCTCGGGGAGGCTCCGGCCCAGGGAGGTGCGGGAGAAGATGTAGGCCATCTCGGCCCGGGTCACCGGACGCTCGAAGTCGGTGAACTCCCCGACGGCGATGATGCCGCTGGCCTCGCAGTAGGTCACCGAGGACCTGTACCAGGGGGAGCCGGTGGCCGGCTGGAGGTGGAAGGTGTCCCCGGTGGCCTGGCTCTCCAGGAAGGCGGCCAGCTTCAGGGCCTCGGCCACGGAGAGGGTCTGATGGGGGGCGAAGCGGTCCTCCCCCACCCCCTGCATCAGGCTCAGGTTATAGGCCAGGTCCACCCACACCGAGAACCAGTCCCGGGGAGAGACGTCGGAAAAGGAGGGGAGGCGGCCCTTGATGAGGGGGAACTGGGCGGAGGGGACCTGCCTTTCGACCATCTGGTCCTTCAGGGCGGTGATGGGCACCACCGTGTCGGCCCCATCCGCCGTGAGGATCAGGGCGTCCAGGCCGTCTACCTTTTCGGTGCGGACGGCGTCATAGAGGAAGGGGAAAAACTCCTGGGTCAGGTCCCCCTGCTCATCGGGGAAGGCGAGCATGCTCACCACGCCCCACTGGTCTCCCTTCTGGGCCAGGTACAAGCCGTAGTTGAGGTGCTCCAGGGTGTCGTACTCCGGCTGGAGGAGGTAGAGCCCGTCCTGCCGGATGAGCCCCATCTTGTTGTCCTTGCGCACCAGGGCGGTGCCCAGGGTGAAGTCCAGCACCGACTGGTACTGGATGGGGATGACCACAGCGCCGGTGGCGTCGGCAAAGCCCCACAGGCCGTTTTCGCCGGCCTTGGCCAGGCCCTCCTGGTAGCCGTAGATGGTGGGGGCGGCCAGGGCGCAGGACAGGGTCATGGCCAGGGCCAGGACCAGGGCCGCCAGGGCCCGGAGCTTACCGCTTCTTCTCATGGGGAGCACCTCGCTTTCCGTAGAGGAAGAGATCGCATTTGAGCATGCCGTTGTAGAGCTTGCGCTTCCGGTCGGCGTTCCGGCCGAAGGTGCGCTCGAACTCGGTGTGGGAGGAGAGCAGGGAGAGGGTCCAGCCGTCGGGCAGGGCCCGGAAGGCCCTGCCGAAGCCCCGGTAGAGGTCCTCGGCCTCCCGCTTCTCCATGATCCGCTCCCCGTAGGGGGGATTGGTGACGATTTTTCCGTAGGGCTCCTCCCGGCGGAAGGAGAGGGCGTCGGCCACCTCGAAGCGGACCAGGTCCTCCACCCCGGCTTTTTCGGCGTTGGAGCGGGCGATGGCCACCGCCTTGGGGTCGATGTCGCCCCCCCAGATGTCGTAGGAGCCGTCGAACTCCCTGTCCATGGCCTCGTCGGCGGCCTCCATCCAGGCCCCGGCGGGGAGGATGGGCCACTTCTGGGCCGAGAAGCTCCGGTCCAGGCCGGGGGCCCGGTTCCTGGCGATGAGGGCGGCCTCGATGGCGATGGTGCCCGAGCCGCAGAAGGGGTCGCAGAAGGGGTCCCGGCCCCGGTACTTGGAGAGGAGCACTATGGCGGCGGCCAGGGTCTCCCGCAGGGGGGCCGTCACCCCCACCGCCCGGTAGCCCCGCTTGTGGAGGCCGGGGCCGGTGGTGTCCAGGTAGAGGGTGGCGGTGTCCCGCATGATGGCGAACTGGATTTGGTGGAGGGGGCCGGTCTCGGGGAGCCGGTCCAGGCCGTAGGCCGCCCCCAGCCGGGCGGAGACCGCCTTCTTCACGATGGACTGGCAGGCGGGGACGGCGTGGAGGGTGGAGTTGAGGCAGTGGCCCTTCACGGGAAAGGCGGCGTCCCGGGGAAGGAGGTCCTCCCAGGGGAGGGCCCGGACCCCCTCGAAGAGGGCGTCGAAGGTGGGGGCGGGGAAGCTCCCCAGGGAGATGAGGACCCGCTCCCCGGTGCGCAGGTTCAGATTGAGCCGGGGGACGTCGGTCAGGGCGGCGGCGCAGAGGACCCGGCCGTTCTCGGCCCGCACGTCAGAAAGGCCCAGCCGCCGCAGCTCGTCGGCGCACAGTCCCTCCAGGCCGAAGAGGGTGGGGACGGCCAGCTCCAGATGTTCCATAGATCGCTCCTGTTCCTCCCCGCGTGGCGGCGGGGAACGTCCGCCCCTGGGGCGGACGGCGTGTTTGTTCTCATTATAGCCGAGCCGGCGGGAATTGGCAAACCCTTTTCGACGTTACGGAGAATTTACTAGCCAATCGGTGGGAGATGTGGTATGATGGTGCCAGACCCAGCCGCTTCCCCCGCGGGAGCGGCGCATATGTAAGAAGGAGGGATCATGGATGAACATGAGTCTCTTTTGGCTCATTGCCATGGTGCTCTTCGGCGTGCTGGAGGCGGTGACGGTGGGGCTCACCTCTGTCTGGTTTGCCGTTGGGGCGCTGGGGGCGCTGGCGGCGGCGGCGTTATCCGCCCCGGTCATTGTGCAGATCGTGGTGTTTTTGGGCGTTTCCTTCCTGACCCTGCTGCTGGTGCGCCCTCTGGCCCAGCGATTCATCAACGACCGCAAGGTGGCCACCAACGCCGACCGTGTCATCGGGCAGGAGGCCGTGGTCACCGAGGACATCGACAACGTACAGGCGAAGGGCCGGGTCTCGGTCTCTGGCGCCGACTGGACCGCCCGCTCCGAGGACGACCAGCCCATCCCCGCCGGCAGCCGGGTGCGGGTGCTGCGCATCGAGGGCGTCAAGGTCATCGTGGCCCCCATGGGCGGCGAGGCGTCCGCCGCCGGACAGGATACGCCCTGAGACACGGGCCATTTCGATAAGGAGGTATATTCATATGGAATTTCTGGCCGTTCTGGGGGGCTTTCTGGTCCCCGTCATCCTCATCGTCCTGATCATTCTCATTCTGGCCGCCAACATCAAGGTGGTCCAGCAGTCCAAGGCCTACGTGGTGGAGCGCCTGGGCGCCTTCCACTCCGTGTGGGGCGTGGGCATCCACTTCAAGATCCCCTTCATCGAGAAGGTGGCCAAGGTGGTCTCCCTGAAGGAGCAGGTGGTGGATTTCGCCCCCCAGCCCGTCATCACCAAGGACAACGTCACCATGCAGATCGACACCGTGATCTACTTCCAGATCACCGATCCCAAGCTCTACACCTACGGCGTGGAGCACCCCATGAGCGCCATCGAGAACCTGACCGCCACCACCCTCCGGAACATCATCGGCGAGCTGGAGCTGGACCAGACCCTCACCAGCCGGGACATCATCAACACCAAGATGCGCATGCTCCTGGATGAGGCCACCGACCCCTGGGGCATCAAGGTGGGCCGGGTGGAGCTCAAGAACATCATCCCGCCCAGGGAGATCCAGGACGCCATGGAGAAGCAGATGAAGGCCGAGCGGGAGCGGCGTGAGTCCATCCTCCAGGCCGAGGGCCAGAAGCAGTCCCAGATCCTGGTGGCCGAGGGCGAGAAGCAGTCCCTCATCCT
>DXDV01000013.1 GCA_019115345.1 Candidatus Intestinimonas stercorigallinarum
GTTGCGTTACAATGTAGTGCGCTGGAAGACTGTCGATTGAAAGGGGCAGGGCTTGTGTATGATAAATATCGTGCTGGTCGAGCCTGAGATCCCCATGAACACCGGCAACATCGCCCGGACCTGCGCGGCCACCGGGAGCCGGCTCCATCTGGTGCGGCCTCTGGGCTTTGATATCTCCGACAAGGCGGTGAAGCGGGCGGGGCTGGACTACTGGTCCATGGTGGACCTCCAGGTCTACGACAGTCTGGAGGAGCTGTTCCGGCAAAATCCGGACCCCCAGGTGTGGCTCACCACCACCAAGGCCGCCCGGTGCTACACCGACGCGGCCTACACCGACGGCTGCTGGCTCTTCTTCGGCAAGGAGACCGCCGGGCTGCCCCAGGGGCTGCTGGAGCGGTATCCGGAACGCTGCGTCCGGCTCCCCATGCGGGAGAACGCCCGCAGCCTGAACCTGGCCAACACGGTGGCGGCGGTGACCTACGAGGCCCTCCGCCAGCTGGACTTTCCCGGTCTCGCCAAGGACGGCGGCAGCGCCTGGCGGGCGCAAAAGGAGGGCCAGTTCCGTCGTTGAAAACAGCCCGGCGGAAGCCGGGCGCAAAATACTCCCGGTCCGGGGACGGACCAAACACACACACTGATTTTGCATTCTCCGCCGCGACATGATGAAAGGAGCACAGTCAATGAACTACAACAAGAAGACCGTCAAGGACATGGATGTGGCAGGCAAGAAGGTCCTGCTCCGCTGCGATTTCAACGTGCCCCAGGACAAGGCCACCGGCGCCATCACCGACGACAAGCGGATCGTGGCCGCTCTGCCCACCATCCAGTACCTGCTGGAGCAGAACGCCGCCGTCATCGCCTGCTCCCATCTGGGCAAGCCCAAGGGTGAGTGGAAGGACTCCCTCTCTCTGGCTCCTGTGGCCAAGCGCCTGAGCGAGCTGCTGGGCCGCGAGGTCATCTTCGCCAAGGACATCATCGGCGACGACGCCAAGGCCAAGGCCGCCGCCCTCCAGCCCGGTCAGATCATGCTCCTGGAGAATCTGCGCTTCGACAAGCGGGAGGAGAAGAACGATCCTGAGTTCGCCAAGGAGCTCGCCTCCATGGCCGAGCTCTATGTCTCCGACGCCTTCGGCACCGTCCACCGGGCCCACGCCTCCACCGCCGGCGTGGCCGCCTACCTCCCCGCCGTCTCCGGCTTCCTCATCGGCAAGGAGCTGGACATCATGGGCAAGGCTCTGGACGATCCCAAGCGCCCCTTCGTGGCCGTGCTGGGCGGCGCCAAGGTCTCCGACAAGATCAATGTCATCAACAACCTGCTGGAGAAGGCCGACGTCATCATCATCGGCGGCGGCATGGCCTACACCTTTAAGAAGGCCCAGGGCTACACCATCGGCAAGTCCCTCCTGGAGGAGGACAAGCTGGACTACGCCAAGGAGATGATGGCCAAGGCCCAGGCCAAGGGCGTGAAGTTCCTGCTGCCCGAGGACAACCTCTGCGCCGCCGAGTTCTCCGCCGACGCCAAGCCGGTGCTGGCCGAGGGCAACATCCCCGAGGACCTCATGGGCATGGACATCGGCCCCAAGACCATCGCCGCCTTCTCCGGCGCCGTGAAGGGCGCTGGCACCGTGGTGTGGAACGGCCCCATGGGCGTCTTTGAGTTCCCCGCCTTTGCCGAGGGCACCAAGGCCATGGCCAAGGCTCTGGCCGAGTCCGGCGCCATCACCATCGTGGGCGGCGGCGACTCCGCGGCGGCCGTGGAGCAGCTGGGCTTTGCCGACAAGATGACCCACATCTCCACCGGCGGCGGCGCCTCCCTGGAGTTCCTGGAGGGCAAGGAGCTGCCCGGCGTTGCCTGCCTGCTGGACGCCTGATTAAAACGCAAGCCGCCGCGCGAGCGGAAGCGAGCCGCGCCGCAGGCGCGTCCAAGCGTTTGCGGAGCAAACCTTGCCGCAGGGCGGATTCATTCCGCCCGAGGAAATGAGATCCAAAGGGGTCCCCAACGGAGCGCTGCTCCGTTGGGGGGCGCCTCCCTGGAGTTCCTGGAGGGCAAGGAGCTGCCCGGCGTTGCCTGCCTGCTGGATAAGTAAGACCTGCCAGGCCGGGCAGCTCCCGTGGACCCCGCCGGAGCCCAGCGCAAGCGGGTCCGGCGGGGAAAAGGAGCCGCAGCGAAATGAGCGAGCTTTCCCGCGGAGCGGGGAAGCGAGGGGTATGGAGCTTGCGGCGACGCCGCCCGGCGTTGCCTGCCTGCTGAATAAGTAAGAAGCGCGGAGCGCCCGGGAGCAGGCGCACAGTGAGCCCCGCAGACGAAAAAGCAGTTGCGCCGTCAGGCGCAAGGTGTTTTTCGCGGAGGGGGGAACAGTGTGCCGTCGCGGAGGGCGCGCAGCGTGACAGCCCTGCCGCACGCCTGACCGGTCCTTCCGGAACAGAGCCGTATCGTTACCCACACACATATCGATGAGGAAAGAAAGGGGCCCAAGCTACCCATGAACAGAAGATACCGCAAGACCATCATCGCCGGAAACTGGAAGATGAACAAGACCCTCTCTGAGACCCGGGCCTTTGCCGAGGAGCTCAAGCCCATCCTGCCCAAGGGCAAGTGGTGCGACGTGGTGCTCTGCGTGCCCTATGTGAACATCCCCGCCGCCGTGCGGCTGTTCAAGGACTGCCGGGTGGCCATCGGCGCCGAGAACTGCCACTATGAGGCCACCGGCGCCTACACCGGCGAGGTGTCCGCCGAGATGCTCAAGGAGCTGGGCGTGAAGTACGTCATCATCGGCCACTCCGAGCGCCGCCAGTACTACAACGAGACCGACATGACCGTCAACAAGAAGGTCCACGCCGCCCTGGAGGTGGGCCTGCGGCCCATCGTCTGTGTGGGCGAGAGCCTGGAGCAGCGGGAGCTGGGCGTCACCATGGAGCTCATCTCCTATCAGGTGAAGTGCGCCCTTTCCGGCGTCAGCGCCGACAAGCTCCGCCATGTGGTCATCGCCTACGAGCCCATCTGGGCCATCGGCACCGGCAAGACCGCCACCGCCGAGCAGGCCGGCGAGGTCTGCCAGGCCATCCGCGCCGTCATCCGCAAGCTCTACGGCGCCCGTGTGGCCCGCTCCGTCACCATCCAGTACGGCGGCTCCATGAATCCCAAGAACGCCGCCGAGCTGCTGACCCAGCCCGACGTGGACGGCGGCCTGATCGGCGGCGCGTCCCTGAAGCCGGACCAGTTCGTGGAGATCATCAACGCGGCCAACCAAGAAGACTGATGGGCCGCCGTCCACGAGCG
>DXDV01000105.1 GCA_019115345.1 Candidatus Intestinimonas stercorigallinarum
TCAAGTCCCTGCGTACTCCTGAGGAAGTGGCCCGGGTCCGCGGCAAGAGCGTCAGCGAGATCGTAGGTTAAGGAGGGCCGATCACAATGGCTAACATCAACATCAAGCTGGTCAAGAGCCTGAACGGCCGCATCGCCAAGCACAAGGCGACTGCCGAGGCTCTGGGCCTGCGCAAGATCGGCGACACCACCGTGCAGCCCGACAACGAGGCTACCCGCGGCAAGATCGCCCATATCGGTTACCTGCTCCAGGTCACCGAGGAACAGTGAGGAGGTGCGCGAAATGAACCTGCATGAACTCTCCCCCGCGCCCGGCTCCGTGAAGAGCGCTTTCCGCAAGGGCCGCGGTCATGGCTCCGGCAACGGCAAGACCGCCGGCCGCGGCCACAAGGGCCAGTGGGCCCGCTCCGGCGGCGGCGTCCGGGCCGGCTTCGAGGGCGGCCAGATGCCTCTGGTGCGCCGGATCCCCAAGCGGGGCTTCAACAATATCTTCGCCAAACCCCTGGAGATCGTCAACGTCTCCAGCCTGAACAAATTTGAGGACGGGGCCACCGTCAACGTGTGCGATCTTCTGGAGAAGGGCATCCTCTCCAAGTGCGAGTACGGCGTGAAGATCCTGGGCAACGGCACGCTGGAAAAGAAGCTGATCGTCCGGGCCAACGCCTTCTCCGCCTCCGCCAAGGAGAAGATCGTCGCGGCGGGTGGAAAGTACGAGGTGGTCTGACGTGATCCAGACCATCCGGAACGCCTGGAAGATCCCCGAGCTGCGGAAGAAGATCCTCTTTACCATCTTCGCCCTGCTCATCTTCCGGCTGGGCTCCGCCGTGCCGGTGCCCTTCGTCGACACCGAGACCCTGGGCACCTACCTCAACAGCATGGACAATACCATCTTTGGCATGATCAACGCCATGAGCGGCGGCGCCTTCGCCACCGCCACGGTCTTTGCCCTAGGCGTGCAGCCCTATATCAACAGCTCCATCATCATCCAGCTCCTCACCGTCGCCATCCCCGCCCTGGAGCGGCTCCAGAAGGAGGGCGGCGAGGAGGGCCGGAAGAAGATCGCGGCCATCACCCGGTACACCACCGTGGGCATCGCCCTCATCCAGGGCTTCGGCTACTACACCCTCCTCAATGTGGGCTACAATGGCCAGTCCCTGCTGGAGCTGGGCGGCATGAACGAGATCTGGGCCGCCATCGTCATCGTCCTCAGCTTTACCGCCGGCTCCGCCTTTGTCATGTGGCTGGGTGAGCAGATCACCGAGTTCGGCATCGGCAACGGCATCTCCATCATCCTCTTCGCCGGCATCGTCTCCCGCGTGCCCAGCATGGTGGCCACCATGTGGGCCGGCGTCCAGGCCTCCTTCCTGGAGTCTCCCGCCGAAGGCACCTTCGTGCTGCCCTGGTGGGGCGCCGTCCTCATCGTCATCGGCATGCTGGCCATCGTGGTCCTCATCGTCTTCATCTCCAACGCCGAGCGGCGCCTGCCCGTGCAGTACGCCAAGCGGATGGTGGGCCGGAAGATGTACGGCGGCCAGTCCAGCCACATCCCCATGAAGGTGAATATGTCCGGCGTCATGCCCATCATCTTCGCCCAGTCCATCGCCTCTCTGCCCGCCACCATCGCCATGTTTGTCCCCTCGGCGCAGACGGAGGGCTCCGGCTGGAACACCTTCCTGGAGATCTTTGACACCACCAGCGTGCTCTACTGCGTCATCTATTTCCTGCTGATCCTGGGCTTCAGCTACTTCTATTCCACCATGCAGTTCAACCCCATCGAGGTGGCCAACAATCTGAAGAAGAACGGCGGCTTCATCCCCGGCTTCCGTCCCGGCAAGCCCACCGCCGACTTCATTCAGAAGGTGCTGAGCAAGATCACCCTGTTCGGCGCCATCTATCTGTCCATCATCGCCATCGCTCCCATCGTGACTCAGAATCTCATCGGCGTACAGAACCTGGCCATCGGCGGCACGTCCATCATCATTGTGGTCAGCGTGGCGCTGGAGACCGTCAAGGCGATGGAGGCCCAGATGCTCATGCGTCATTACAAGGGCTTCCTGGAGTAAGGAGGTAAGTTGGCATGAAGATGATCCTGTTAGGGCCTCCGGGCGCCGGCAAGGGCACCCAGGCTGAGATCCTGTCCCGTGACCTGAACATTCCCACCATCTCTACCGGAAACATCCTCCGGGCCGCCGTCAAGGCGGGCACCCCCATCGGCCTGAAGGCCAAGTCCTTCATGGACGCGGGCAAGCTGGTTCCCGATGAGGTCATCATCGGCATCATCCAGGAGCGCCTGGCTGAGGCCGACTGCAAGAACGGCTTCATCCTGGACGGCGTGCCCCGCACCATCGCCCAGGCCGAGGCCCTGGAGCAGCACGGCATCACCTTCGACCACGTCATCTCCCTGGAGATCTCCGACGAGGCCATCGTCAAGCGTATGGACGGCCGCCGGGTGTGCGCCCACTGCGGCGCCCCCTTCCATGTGGAGTCCAAGCCTCCCAAGGCCGCCGGCGTGTGCGACCTGTGCGGCGGCGAGCTCATGGAGCGGGACGACGACAAGCCGGAGACCGTCCGGGCCCGGCTGGAGGTCTACCATCAGGAGACCGAGCCCCTCAAGGAGTTCTACCTCAAGCGCGGCACCCTGGATGTGGTGCCCGGAGATCTGGGGACCATTGAGGACACCACCCGCGCCATCGAAAAGGCCCTGGAGGCGTCCCATTGAACATGATCTCCATTAAGTCCGACCGCGAGATCGCGCTCATGCGCCGGGCCGGGGCGTTGACGTCCCAGGCCCGGGCGCTG
Organism: Candidatus Intestinimonas stercorigallinarum; assembly: GCA_019115345.1. Lineage (GTDB taxonomy): Bacteria > Bacillota > Clostridia > Oscillospirales > Oscillospiraceae > Intestinimonas > Intestinimonas stercorigallinarum. The sequence continues at coordinate 2,799 of DXDV01000105.1, forward strand.
GCCGGTTCCATGGTCAAGCCCGGGGTCTCCACCCTGGAGATCGACCACGCGGTGCGGGACTTCATCCGCTCCCACGGCGCCGAGCCCTCGTTCCTGGGGTACAGCGGCTATCCCGGCTCGGCCTGCATCTCCATCAACGAGGTGGTCATCCACGGCATTCCGGACCACCGGAAGCTGGTGGAGGGCGACATCGTCAGCGTGGACGTGGGGGCCTATCTGGACGGCTTCCACGGGGACTGCTGCGGCACCTTCGCCTGCGGCGCCATCTCCCCCGAGGCCCGGCGGCTCATCGACGTGACCCGCCAGAGCTTCTTCGAGGGGATCAAGATGGCCACCCCCGGCCACCGGGTGAGCGACATTTCCCACGCGGTGCAGCAGTATGTGGAACAGCACGGCTACTCCGTGGTCCGCAGCTTTGTGGGCCACGGTGTGGGCGCCAAGCTCCACGAGCCCCCGGAGGTGCCCAACTTCGGCCCCGCCGGGCACGGCCCCCGGCTGCTGCCGGGCATGGTGCTGGCCGTGGAGCCCATGGTCAACGCCGGCGGCTGGGAGGTCAAGGTCCTAAAGGACGGCTGGACCACCGTCACCGCCGACGGCTCCCTGGCCGCCCACTACGAAAACACCATCCTCATCACCGAGGGCGAGCCCGAGCTCCTGACGCCCCTGGGCGGAGACCTCTGATGGAGACGGTCAGAGGCGCCATCGTCCGCTCCACGGCGGGGCGGGACAAGGGCACGCTGCTGTGCGTCCTGGGACAGGAGGGGGGATACCTCCTGCTGGCCGACGGGAAGCGCCGGAGGGCGGCGTCGCCCAAACGAAAGAAAACGGGCCATGTGGAAATGGTGTGCCGGGGCGCCTTCCGGCATCCGGCCATTCGGAAGCTGGAGGACGGCCTCGCGGTGTCTGACAGTGAGCTCAGGAGGGCCCTGGGGGCCTTCCGCCACCAAGGAGGGAACTAGGCTTGGCAAAAAGCGATATGATCGAGCTGGAGGGGATCGTCACCGAATCCCTGCCCAACACGACCTTCCATGTGGAC
>DXDV01000106.1 GCA_019115345.1 Candidatus Intestinimonas stercorigallinarum
ATCTGGACGGCCCAGGACACCATCGACGCCTACACCAAGGCCATCGAGGAGGACCAGGAAGCGGTCGCCGCCGCCGAGGAGGAAATCGCACTGGCGGAGGAGGCAGTGCAAAACCTTACCGCCGCCACCCAGGAGGGCGGAGACGCCGCCACCGAAGCAGCCGCCCAGGAACAGGAGCTGCAGACCGCCATCACCGGCGTGAAGGAGGAAATCAACGCTCTTGTGACCGCCTACACCGAGGCATACGACGCCGCCCTGGAGAGCATATCGGGACAGTACCAACTCTGGGACGAGGCCGCAGGCGTCGTTGCAACGAGCGCGGGCACCATCAATTCGGCCCTGGAGAGCCAGATCACCTACTGGCAGGACTACAACGCCAATTTGCAGACCTTGACCGAGCGCAGCGCCGACATCGAGGGCCTGAGCGAGATGATTGCCTCCTTTGCCGACGGCTCCGAGGAAAGCGTGAACGCGATTGCCGGCATGGCCGGGGCCACCGACGAGCAACTGGCGACGATGGTCGCCAACTGGCAGACCTTGCAGACCGAGCAGGAAGCGGCCGCCGGCAGTGTGGCCGACCTCAAGACCGACTTCACCGCCACCATGGACGAGCTGCAAGCCGAGCTTGCCGCCGACATCGAGGCGATGGACCTCGGCGCGGAGGCAGCAGCCAGCGGCAAGGCCACCATCCAGGGCTTTGTATCTGGGGCGGAAGGAATGTTGCCCCAGGTGCAGGCTGCCTACTCGCGGATCGCCCAGGCAGCCATTGACGCCATCGACGCCAAGCTGGAAATCCACAGCCCTTCCCGCGTCATGGAGGAAAAAGCCGACATGACCTGGGCGGGCTACATCAAGGAAACCGAGGCCCTGCAGCCGGACGTGGCCGAGGCTATGTCCGGCATGGCCGGCGCCGGTGTCGAGGCTTTCTCCGCCGAGGAGATCCAGGCCGTCGGCATCGCCCCGCAGCTCATGGCGTACCTGGCCTCCTATCAGGCCGGCAACGCCATCTCCGCGGAGAGCGGAGCGGGCGGCGGGGGCGGCTCCATCGTGATCTACTTCGAGCCCCAGTATGACCTTGCCGGCGTCACCAATGCCGCCGAGCTGGAGGCCATCCTGGCGGCCCACGACGAGGATATGCGCGAGCTGATCCTGGAGGTCTTGCAGGAGGCCGGCGTCGACGCAGCGAGGAGGGCTTACACATGAGAACGTACACCACCACCCAGGGGGATATGTGGGACAGCATCGCATTCCAGCAGATGGGGAGCGTTGACTACACCGACCAGCTGATGAATGCCAATCAGCAGTACCGGGAGTACTACACCTTCCCGGCTGGAATCGTCCTCACGATCCCCGACGCCGTGGAGCCGGTGTCCAGCTCTCTGCCGCCCTGGAAGCAGGTGGCGGGATGAGCGACCGGAATCAGGCCCGCCGCACCACGGCGGAGGTCGTCTTCGGCGGCACCGACATCACATCATCCATCCGCCCCTACCTGCTGTCGCTGACCTACACCGACAACGAGGAGGACGAGGCGGACGACCTGCAAATCAAGCTCCAGGACAGGGACAGTATTTGGCTGGAGAAGTGGCTGAACGACGCCATCCAGGCAGCGGCCTCCTCCGCCCCCGCAGAGGGCGCAGGAGATGCGGAAGCAAAGGCCTACAAGGTGACGCCCTCTATCGGTCTGAACGTCCGCACAGGCCCTGGAACGAGCTACGGGAAGCTCGGGGCGCTGCCCTATGGCACGGAGGTTTCCGTAACGGGGATCTCCAACGGCTGGGCCACTATCCAGTACAGCGGAAAGACGGCCTATGTCAGCGCCCAGTACATCCAGGAGGTCGGCGGGGGCCAGGCGGAAGAGAGTTCCGAGGCCTCCGCCACCACCGGCCTCGCCATCCAGGCGGTATTCGTCCGGGAAAACTGGAACAACGACGGCAAGGACACCGTTCTGGACTGCGGGCAATTCGAGCTCGACAGCATCAAGGCGTCCGGGCCGCCGGCCACCATCACCATCAAGGCCACGTCGCTGCCCTTCAACGCGCAGATCCGGCAGACCGAAAAGACCAAGGCGTGGGAGGCCTATACCCTCTCCGGCATCGCCCAGGAAATGGCCGGTGCCAACGGCATGGCCTGCCTCTATGAATCCGCCAGCGACCCCTATTATGAGCGGGTGGAGCAGTACAAGGTGAGCGACATCAAATTCCTGTCCCAGCTTTGCCACGACGCCGGGATCTCCCTCAAGGCCACGAACAACATCCTGGTGCTGTTCGACCAGGCTGACTATGAGGCCAAGGACCCGACCTTCACCGTGAAGCGGGGCAGCGGGAGCTACACCAAGTATGACCTGTCTGTCGGCACGGCGGACACCAAGTACACGTCCTGCCGCGTCCGCTATGCCGACCCCGCCACGGGCCAGGTCATCGAGGGCACCGCCTACGCAGAAGACTACAAGGCGGACTCCAAGAACAATCAGCAGCTGGAGGTGACGGCCAAGGTAGCCAGCATCGCCGAAGCGCAGACGCTGGCGGCCAAGCAGCTCCGCCTCCACAACAAGTACTCCCGCACCGCGACATTCACCTTCCCCGGGGACCCCTCCAAGGTGGCCGGCGTCACGGCCACGCTGGAAGGGTGGGGCGCGTGGGACGGGAAATATATCATCAAGCAGTCGAAGCACTCCCTGGGCAGCTCCGGCTACACGACGCAGACGGTCCTCCGTCGCATTCTGGAGGGATATTGATGGACTCAGAAAAAATCCTTTCCCGCCTGGTGCAGATCGGCACAGTCAGCGACGTGGACAACGGCAAGCGGAGAGCCCGCGTCATTCTCAAGGAGACAGGGCACACCTCTGGCTGGCTCTGCGTGCTGGCTACGCCGCCATTCATTCCCGATTACAACGTCCCGCAGCGGACGGAGTTTGAATCCGGCGGCTCCGGCGATGCCTCCTTCGCAAGCCACAAGCACGACCTGATTATCAAGCCGTGGATGCCGAAGGTCAACGACCAGGTGCTGGTGCTCTATCTCCCGGTGTTCAACGGAGACGGCTTTATTCTGGGGGGGATATAAATGCAGATCGGGACGCTCGGAGAGGTCGTGTTCTCCGTTTCTGACAGCGTTGTGGAGACGATCAACAACTTCACCTGGTCTGGCTCCGCCCGGTACAGCACGCACCAGCGGCACCTCACCCACGCGCTGACCGAGTTTACCGGGCTCGACCCGGACGGCATCACCTTCGACATCTTTGTGTCGGCCTATCTGGGCGTCGACCCGATGACGGAGGTCGTGAAGATTTGGAACTACGAGCGGAGCGGCACCGCCGTCCCGCTGACCATCGGCACCCACGCCTACGGCAAATACCGATGGTCCATCAAAAGCCACAAGATGAAAGCCCAGACATTCGACAAGCGGGGGGACATCACGAGCGCCACCATTTCGCTCACCCTCCAGGAGTACATTTAGGGGGGGTACGGCATGACCTACAAGGTATCAGCTGTCGATGTCGGCACCGTCAAGCTGAACGAACAGGACACGGTTTCGTCGGTGCTTCAGAACATCGCCATCCTCCTCTCCACCCGGCAGGGCACAGTTCCGCTCTACCGGGAGTTTGGCCTGCCTATGCGTTTCCTCGATAAGCCCACCCACATCGCCCGGCCCATGATCGTGTCGGAGGTCAAGGAGGCCATCGAGAAGTTTGAGCCCAGGGCGACCTTTATCCGGGTGCTGTTCGACGAGGACACCAGCATTCCGGGAAGGGTCATCCCGACTGTGGAGGTGGAGATCAATGAGTAGAAACACGCAGTACCAGTTCATCAGCACGGACACAAACGCCCTTGTCTCCGCCCTGGTTTCCGGCTATGAGAAAATCACCGGCGTCAGCGTGCAGCCGGCCAGCCCGGAAAAGCTGTTTATTCAGTGGGTGGCGGACATCATCATCCAGGAGCGCGTCCAGAACAACTACACGGGAAATCAAAACATCCCCTCCAGGGCATCCGGGGAAAACCTGGACGCCCTGGGGGAGCTGTTCTATGTCTCGGAGCGGCCGGCGGCGCAGCCCGCCGTGTGCAACGAGCGGTTTTATATTTCCGAGGCCCAGGCCACGGCCATCCTGATCCCGGCCGGCACCCGCGTCACCGACTCCAGCAGCACCCTTGTCTGGGAGACGGTCGAGGATGTCTACGTGGACATCGGCGACACCTATGCCGACGTCCAGATCCGATGCCAGACGCCGGGCGTGGTGGGCAACGACTACGCCGTGGGCCAGATCAACACCATCATCGACCTGTTTGACTATTACAGCCGCTGCGAGAACACCACCGCAAGCGACAGCGGCTCGGACGAGGCCACCGATGACGAGTTCTACGAGCTCATGCGGGCCAGCATGGACGCCTACTCCACCGCCGGTCCCCAGGGCGGGTATGTCTACATCGCCAAGCGCGTCTCTACGGAGATCGCCGACGTGGTGGCCAACTCTCCCGTCGCCGGGACGGTGGACCTGTATGTGCTCATGGATGACGGCACCATCGCCCAGACGGAGGTCAAGAACGCGGTGCTTGCCGCCTGCAGCGCGGACACGGTGCGCCCGCTGACAGACCTGGTTTCCGTCAAAGACCCCGAGACGGTGGAATACGACATCTCCTTCACCTACTACATCCCCAGCGACGCCTCCGTCAGCTCGGCGGAGATCGAGGCCGCCGTAGACGCGGCGGTGAAGCAGTATGTGGCCTGGCAGTGCGGCAAGCTGGGGCGGGACATCAACCCCTCCTACCTGATCGGCCTGCTCATGCAGACCGGCATCAAGCGGGTGGACCTTACCTCTCCCACCTTTACCGTCCTCAAGGACGGGAGCAACAAGGACACGCCCCAGGTGGCGACGGTAGGCGACATCACCGCCACGAATGGGGGGTATGAGGATGAATAGCGCGCACGCCCTGACCGCCGAAAACCTCCTCCGGGCGCTCCCGGAGGTCTTGCGGAACGACGAGAGCATGGCGGCCCTGGCTGCCTCTGTCGCCCAGGTGCTGGCCCAGCGCCCCGAGGAGATCCAGCGCCTGGCCATCTACCCGCGCATCGACGAACTCCCGGAGGAGCTGCTGGACATCCTGGCCTATGACTTCAAGGTGGACTGGTGGGACGCGGACTACACCCTGGAGGAAAAGCGCCGGACGCTGAAAGACAGCTGGCGCGTCCACCGGATGCTCGGCACCAAGGCCGCCGTCGAGCTGGCCATCTCCGCCATCTTCCCGGAGGTGCGGGTAAGCGAATGGTTTGAGTACGGCGGCGACCCGTACCACTTCCGCCTCTCCATTGACGTCAGCAAGGAGGACACCGATTCCGACCGCTACCAGCGCGTCCTGGAGCGCGTGAACTTCTACAAGAACCTCCGCTCCCACCTGGACGAGATCGTTTATATCATCCAGGCGGAGGGCGTTGCAACAGGCCGTGCGGCCGCTGCATTCATCGGCGGGTATATGCGCATTACCGTCCCCGTCCGCATTGACGGAGAGGCGCGCCCGCCCCACGTCCCCACAACGGCTACGACCGGCGCGCACGCCACCGGCTCTTACATGAGGGTCCAGACGCGGGTGCCCGTGGACGGTGTGGGCAAGCCGCAGGCCGACTTCCCCATGCACACCGGGATCAAGGTGTCTGAAACCTACTACAAAATCACTACGGAGGTGTCAACATGAGCTGGAATACATCTGTCGTTACCAACGCCGGCGTTGACCTGCTGAACGAATCCCTGGCCGGCCACACGCTGACCATCGAGAGCGCGGTGGGCGGCGCCGGAACGTCGACCGAGGAGGAGCTGAAATCCGCCACCGATGTGGCGGAGCCGAAGCAGACCTTTAAGCTCATCGGTATCGACGACTTTGAGCAGGGCAAGCGCGTCGGCATCCAGATCACCAACAAGGGCGTCACGGAGTCCTACGTCCTGCACCAGATCGGCGCGAAGGCCCATCTGGAGTATGAGATGGAGACGCCGACCCTGCTCTTTGTCTTGCAGGATGACCGGGGCGTGGAGATCCCCACGGAGGCGGAAAATCCCGACTTCCTCTTTGAGGTCTATGCCGTCATCACCATCTCCAACGAGGCCAACATCGTTGTCAATGTCAGTACCGGCGTGACGGCCTCCGTTACCTATGTGGACGAAACGGTGGCGAGCGCCATCAGCGAGCACAGCGCGGATAAGAACGCCCACCAGGACATCCGCGACCTGGCCGCCTCCGCAAAATCCGCAGCGGACGCGGCAGCCGAAGCAGCCGAGGCCGCCAAGGAGGAGGCGGATGCCGCCAGCGAGGCCGTCTCCGCATTTTCGGACGGATTTGTCATCATCGGCGGCACCAAGCCCGAGACTGGCCCCGTCCTCTGGTTCAACGACGGCAGCGGCCAGACGGAGTAAAGAAGGGAGGAGATAATTCATGGCAGTCTATGAGCACAAGCCCACGATGACCTATGTGGACGAGATCGGAGACGAGCACCGCATTTTCCCTAACACCAAGAAGGAATGTGTGGAGGGCATGGAAGACATTGACGACCACCTGCTCGACACCGACAATCCGCACAAGGTAACCGCCGCACAGGTGAAGCTGACCGACGGCACCACCGTGGAGGCCGCTATCGGCACCGCGCTCAACACCGCAAACAGCGCGGCCAGCACAGCGAGTCAGGCCGCGACTGCGGCACAGAATGCCCAGGAGTCCGCAAACGCGGCCCTGGAAGCCGTGACCGACCTGGTAAACACCATCAGCGCCGTCCCCACGCAGAACGGGATGCTGACCTATACCGGCAGCGAGCAGTCCCCCAGCTGGAACAACTACAACCCCGAGACGCTGACGCTGGGCGGCGTCACGACCG
>DXDV01000107.1 GCA_019115345.1 Candidatus Intestinimonas stercorigallinarum
CCGCTGGAGGACGGCGGCCCGGTCCAGCAGGTCGGCCTGGCCGGGGGCGTAGCCGAAAAAGTCCCCCTGCCGCTCCAGGCGGTAGTTCTCCAAGGCGTCCGCCGCAGCGGCGGCCGCCTCCTCGCTCTCCAGCAGCACCACGGTGACCTCCCGGGCGTCCATGCCCCCGGCGGCGTACACCGCTCCCTCCTCCCAGCTCTCCAGGCCGCAGAAGGCGGAGAGGTGGTCGGTGAGGTCCCAGCCCTCCAGTGCGGTCAGCCCGGACAGGTCCTCCTGGCTTTCCGCCACGGTTCGGGCCAGCTCTGCCGCCGTCACATCGGCTGGGGCGGGAGAGACCGCCTCCTGTCCGCCGCAGGCGGCGAGGACAAGGGAGAACAGCAGTGTCAGAAGCAAAATCGGCGTTTTCCGTTTCATGGCTCTCCCTCCTCCACTGTCCGGGGGTGGAAATGGTCATAGACCGCCCGGGCGGTATTCTTGGGCACGGCCTCCTCCAGCGCCGCCAGAGAGGCCGTCTTGATGTTCTTGATGCTCTTGAAGTGCCGCAGCAGGTCGTTCCGCCGCTTCTCTCCCACCCCGGGGATCTGGTCCAGGGCAGAGCCCTTCACCCCCTTGGACTGCTGGAGACGCTGGAACTCGATGGCGAAGCGGTGGGTCTCTTCCTGGATGCGGCCCACCAGGGCAAAGACCGCCGGGATCTGCTGGATACCGATCTCGCTCCCCGCCGGGTCCACCAGGGCCCGGGTGCGGTGGCGGTCGTCCTTCACCATGCCGAAGACGGGGATGGAGAGCCCCGCCTCCTCCAGCACCCGAAGGGCCACCCTGGCGTGGTTTTCGCCGCCGTCGATGAAGAGGAGGTCGGGCAGTTCCCCGAACTTCTCGTCCCCGTCCAGATACCGGCGGAACCGGCGGGTGAGGACCTGCTCCATGGAGCCGTAGTCGTCGGCGTGGGCCATATCCTTGAGCTTGAAATGGCGGTAGTCCCGCTTCAGGGGCCGGCCGTCCACAAAGACGGTCATGGAGGCCACGATGTTGGCGTCCCCGGTGTTGGAGATGTCGTAGGCCTCGATGCGCCTGGGGGGGGCCGAAAGGCCCAGCATCTTCCCCAATGCCTCCATGAGCTTGGACTGCCGCTCCTCCCGGGAGGTGGCCCGCTCCACCTCCTCCACGGCGTTCTTGTTGGCCAGGCGGATGAGGTCCATCTTGGCCCCCCGCTGAGGGGTCATGAGTTGGACCCGGTGGCCGCAGGCCTCGGAGAGCATCCGGGTGATGGGGACCTCGTCCTCCAGCTCGCAGGGCAGCAGGATCTGCCGGGGCAGGGCCCCCCGGCCGCCGTAGTACTGCTTCACCAGGGCGGAGACGGTGTCCTCCCTGGCCTCCTCCACCGGGGTCTCGATGAGGTCCATGTCCTTGGCCGCCAAATCGCCCTCCACAAAGTGGAGGACCACGAAGCAGCTCTTGGCCTCCCCCCGGTGAAAGCCCACCACGTCGGTGTCGGAGAGGCTGCCAGCCACCACCTTCTGCCGCTTGCCCAGCAGCTCCATGGCGGCGATGCGGTCCCGGAGCTCGGCGGCCCGCTCGAAGCGCAGCTCCTCGGCGGCCCGCTCCATCTCGGTCTGGAGGTCGGCGCAGACCTCCTCATACTTCCCCTCCAGAAGGCGGACGGCCTGGTCCATGTTCTCTTTATAGCGGCTCTGGTCCATCTCCGGGCGGCAGTAGCCGTCGCACTGGCCCATGCGGTAGTAGAGGCAGGGCCGCTCCCTGCCGATGTCCCGGGGGAACTTCTTCCGGCACTTGGGCAGGCGGAGGGCGGACTGGATGGCCTCGATGATGTCCTGGGTGGCGCCCCGGCTGCCGTAGGGGCCGAAGTACCGGGCGCCGTCCTCCGAGGCCTTGTTGGCCAGGGAGAACTTGGGGTACTCCTCCTGGACGGTGAGCCGGATATAGGGGTAGCCCTTGTCATCCTTGAGGAGGATGTTGTACCGGGGCTGGTGACGCTTGATGAGGGAGCACTCCAGCACCAGGGCCTCAAATTCGCTGTCGGCGATGATGACGTCGAAGTGGTCGATCTGGCTCACCATGGCCCGGGTCTTTTCCGTGTGGGAGGCCAGGTCGGCAAAGTACTGGCTCACCCGGTTCTTGAGGGCCTTGGCCTTGCCCACGTAGATGACCTCGTTTTTTGCGTCCTGCATGATATAGACGCCGGGCTTCAGCGGCAGGCTGTGCGCTTTTTCTTTCAGTTCGTCAAAGGTCAAAAGGAAATCACCGCCTTGAGGCTAAATCATGGCCGGAACAGCCTGCCGCGCGAGCGGCAGCGAGCCGCGCCGTCAGGCGCGCACAAGCGTTTTGGGCGCGGTCGGCTGATATCAAAGAAAGCGCCGCAATGCGGCGCTTTTTCTGCAATGCTTGGTTACTCGGAGAAGTTGCTGGAGATCAGCTCGATGAGCGCCTCGACAGCTTCCTTCTCGTCGGGACCGTCCGCGATCAGGTTGATGGAGGTGCCCTTCACGATGCCCAGAGAGAGGACACCCAGCAGGCTCTTGGCATTCACCCTGCGCTCGTCCTTCTCCACCCAGATGGAGCTCTTAAACTCGTTGGCCTTCTGGATGAAAAACGTAGCCGGCCTGGCGTGGAGACCCACCTGATTGTTCACAACAGCCTCTTTGATATACAATTGTGTTCCCCCCTCAAACAGTGCAGTGTTTGCGTATCTAGCATACCAAATTTCGGTCGAACCGTCAATGACATTTTACACAAATTCACGGAGTTTCCCGAGAAAAATTCGCTCTTATGCGCAGAC
>DXDV01000108.1 GCA_019115345.1 Candidatus Intestinimonas stercorigallinarum
AGGTCGTAGGTCTCGGGGTCCATGAAGTAGTAGAGGTCGCCGTCGTTGTAGCTGTACTCCATGTCCTTGCGCTCCACGTAGGCGGTCTCAAACTTGGCGGTGGGGTTGAAGGAGGTCTCGGTGACGGCGCCGGTCATGACGTTCTTCATCTTGGTCCGCACAAAGGCCGCGCCCTTGCCGGGCTTGACGTGCTGGAACTCCACCACCTGCATGACCTGACCGTCCATCTCAAAGGTCACACCGTTGCGAAAATCACTGGCAGTAATAGGCATTGGTACTCATCCTCCAAAAGAAGCATCTGTTTTTCCACGTCGGGGCACAGCGACCCCTTGCCCATGAATTATCTAAGTTATTTTACCCTATTATTCCCGGATTTGCAAGGGGTTTTCCTCCGGTTTCAGAGAATGATCAGTTCTTTGGGCGATTTGGTGATATCCACGCAGCCCTCCGCCGTCAAAACCGTCACATCCTCAATGCGAACGCCGAATTTTCCGGGGAGATAGATGCCCGGCTCGGCGGAGACGGCGGCCCCCACGGGCATCAGGGTCTCCTCCCGGGTGTTGGCGTTGGGGGACTCGTGGATCTCGATGCCCACGCTGTGGCCGTAGCCGTGGCCGAAGTAGTCGCCGTAGCCGGCCTCCTCAATGACCTTCCGGGCGGCGGCGTCGATGTCCTTGCCGGGGATGCCCGCCCTGGCGGCGGCGATGCCCGCCTTCTGGGCCTCCAGCACGATGTGGTAGACCTTCTTCATCTCCTCGGTGGGCTCCCCCAGGGCCACGGTGCGGGTCATGTCGGAGCAGTAGCCGCCGTAGACGCAGCCGAAGTCCATGGTGATGAAGTCGCCCTCCCGGACCTTCCGCTGGCTGGGGATGGCGTGGGGCTTGCTCCCGTTGGGGCCGGAGGCCACGATGGGGTCGAAGGACATGCGCATGGCGCCCAAGCGGAGCATGTCGTACTGGAGCTTGGCGGCGATCTCCTGCTCGGTCATGCCGGGCCGGATGAACGTGCAGATCTCGGCAAAGGCCCGGTCGGTGATTTCCTGGGCCTTCACCATGAGGGCGATCTCCTCCTCGTCCTTGGCGGCCCGGAGGCCGTTCACCAGCTTCTGGGCGGGCACCAGCTCGGCGGTGAGGGCGTCGGCCCACACCCGGTGGGCGGCCACCGGCATGTACGACTCCTCGAAGCCCAGCTTCCGGATGTTGTGCTTGTCGATGACGGCCTGGACCATGGCCTGGTAGTTGCGGCTGTGGCCGGTCATGGTGATCTCCGCCCCGGTGACCAGGTCGTTGGCGGCCTCGATATACCGGGAGTCGGTAAAGTAATAGCAGGCCTCCGGCGTCACCACCACGTTGCCCTCGCCGTGGAAGCCCACGGCGTAAAACTCGCCGGGCTCGCTGTTGAGCAGCATGGCGTCGATGCCATACTCCGGCAGCTTGGCCGCGATCTGCTTGAGATGGTTCATAACAAAGACTTCCCTTCTATATTATGGATATGCGATTTCTTGGAGGAATAAAATCAAACGGGTCGAAAAGCAAGCAGGACCAGCAATGCGCCGATGACACAGGCAGCGATCCCAACAATACGATAGACGGCCAGCACTGCGTCAGATGGCTCGGCGTTCTTGAACCGCCAGCCATGGGAGAGCTCCCACACTCTGATGGGAGAAACGGCATTGAAAGCGCCTATGGCCAGAAAGAGGAGCCCGGCCAGGAGCTGGCCGCCATTGGTGTCCCCTGTGCCTTGGGGCTCCGCTGCCTCTAGGACATCGAGGAGGGTATATCCATCGACATAGCCGCCGGCCTCCGGGTCATGGTCGTCGCTGCAGCCCCAGAGCTCCCCGTCGTCCCGCCGCGACCACCAGCAGGTGGACCCGTCGGGGTAGGTGAACGTGCCCGAGCCAGGGCTCTGCTCATAGCGGTATACCTGGCCGCCGCTGGTGATGGTACCGTCCTCCATGTTGATGGTATAGAGGCTGCCCTTATATTCGATCTCCTGCTCCGGCCGGTCCTCAGAGGAACAGGCGCACAGCGACAGCAGCAGGACCAGGGCCAGGCACAGCATCCGCCTCATATCCAGTCTCCTTTCACAGCAGACACTTCAGGTAGAGTTCCTTCATGGTCAGGGCGTCCACGTCCTGGGTGCCCGCCGACTCGCAGATGATGGTGGGGCTCCAGCCCCGCCGGGCCAGCTCCCCCATGAGGGGGGCCGGGTCGGGGCCGAAGTCCTCCTGGTCGAAGGTGAGGTGGACCTTCTCCCCGCCGTTGGGGGTGAAGGCGATCTTGGAAAAATGGCTGTGGAAGCGGCCGGCCCGGTCAGGGCCCAGCAGCTCCTCCACCCGGTCCAGCATTTGTACCGTGGCCTCCAGGCCCTCCAGCGCCCCCAGGGAGCGGGCGTAGAGGTGGCCGAAGTCGATGCAGGGCAGGAGCCGCCCGTCCAGCTGGCACAGCTCCAGCACCTCGTCCAGATCCCCCAGCTGGTTGATCTTGCCCATGGTCTCGGGGCAGAGGGTGAGATGGCCGAAGCCCGCCTCGTCGCAGGCGGTGATGACCTGTGTCAAGGTCTCCTTGGCGATGTCCAGGGCCTCCCGCCTGGGGCGCTTCATGAGGGCGCCGGTGTGGACGGTGACCCGGGTGGCCCCCATCCAGTCCGCCGCCTGACAGGCGGCGAGGATGTAGCCGGTGGTCTTTTTCCGGCTCTCCGGGTCGGGATTGGCCAGGTTGATGAAGTAGGGGGCGTGGAGGGACAGGTTCACGCCGCTGTCCTTCGCCGCCTGGCCGATGGCCCGGGCGGTCTCCTCTCCCACGTTGACCCCCTTGCCGCACTGGTATTCAAAGGCGTCCAGCCCCCGCTCCGAGAGCCAGGCAGGGTATTGGACCGAGCTCTTGCCCTTGTAGTTCTCCGCCTGTCCGGCGGGTCCGAAGTGTGCGCTGATGGGATCACTCCTTTCTGGTCCGGCGCCGTCCCAGAGCCCGGAAGGGCTCCTCCACGGCGTACCGGAGGTAGCGGCCGGGGTTGCCGGCCAATTGGATGGGCTCCACCATGAGGGCCAGTATGCCCGCCCGCTTGGCGCCCAGGATATCGGTGAAGATCTGATCCCCCACCATGGCGGTCTGGGCGCTGGTGCGGCCCATCCGCTCCATGGCCCGGAGGTAGCCGCCGGTCTTGGGCTTCCCGGCGCGGCCCAGGAAGGGGATGCCCAGGGCCGTGGCGAAGTGCTCCGCCCGCCGGGGCTTGCGGCTGTTGGAGAGGAGAAAGAGCGCCACCCCCTCCGCCGCCAGGCCCTCCTTCCAGGCCAGGAGCGCGGAGTCGGGCTCGGGCTGTCCGTACTTGGCCAGGGTGTTGTCCAGGTCGGCCAGCAGCAGGGTGATGCCCCGCCGGGCCAGGACAGCGCCGTCAATGTCGTATATGGAAGAATACACTTCATCCGGAATGAGAGAAAACCCCATATCGCACCTCATGAAACCGATGTTGTCCGCATAGATTGCATTATACCAGTTCCGAACGAAATGGACAAGGGGGAGCAATGCCCATGACAGCGAGTTTGCAGCTGATCCTGGCCGCCGCGCCCGCCGAGCTGACGGCGGCCCGGGCCTACGGCCTGACCCTGGCCCATGCGGCCTACCGGGTGGGGGGCGGCCCTCACCTGTTCCGCGCCGACCTGCCCGTCCCCCTCCGGGGCGGGCTGCTGTACCTGGACGACAGCGGCTGCGACGGCCGGGGGACCCCGGACGCCCTCTGCCAGGAGGTGGTCAGAGAGTGCGCCGCCCGGGGGTTTGGGGGCGTCATCTGCGCCTTTGACCGCGCCCTCCCCCTCCTGGCCGCCGTGGTACGCCAGCTGGGCCCCATGCTGGCCCGGCAGAATCGGAGCTTTTACGTCTCCGAGCCCTACGGGCAGCACACCGCCACCGGCCGGGTGCTCATCCCCACCGCCCTGTCCGGGGGGAGCCTGCGGCAGCGGCTCAGCGAGGCGGTGGAGCGCTACGGCGCCGACCGGGTGGCCCTGGCGGTGGAGCGGACGGCGGCGGATTTTTTCCTGCCCTCCCCCAGCGGCCAGGGCCGCCCCCTCACCCGGGAGGCCCTCTCCGCCAAGCTGGAGGAGCTCTCCCCCTCCGTCTTTTTCTCCGACGAGCTGTGCGCCCGCTACTTTACCTATATGAACCGCCAGAGCGGCGCCCACTTCGTCCTCTTCGACGACGCCGGCTCCATCCGGAAAAAGCTCCGCCTGGCGGAGGCGCTGGGCATTCGCCGGGCGCTGCTGCCCTACGCCGGCCTCTCCGACCTGCTGGATGACATTTTACACTGAACCTCCGCCGGAAAACGGCGCAAATTTGGGTTGTGGGACAACGATAAGGATGCTATAATCAGATATCGTTCCTTTCTTTTCGTTTGTTTCCTGGATTGGAGGGCAGAGATACCATGTGTGGAATCGTTGGATATATCGGCAGAGAGGAGGCCGCGCCCATCCTCCTGGAGGGGCTGGAGCGGCTGGAGTACCGGGGCTATGACTCCGCTGGGCTGGCGGTCTATTCCGAGACCGAGGGCTTGAAGGTGGTCAAGGCCAAGGGGCGGCTGAAGGTGCTCTTCGACATGGTGGCGGGAGGCAAGACGGTCCACGGCACCGTAGGCCTGGGCCACACCCGCTGGGCCACCCACGGGGAGCCCTCCGACATCAACTCCCACCCCCAGGTGAGCACCTCCGGGCGCATCGCCGTGGTCCACAACGGCATCATTGAAAATTACGCCCGGATCAAAGCCTTTCTGGAGTCCAAGGGGGTCTCCTTCGTCTCCCAGACCGACACCGAGGTGGTGGCCCAGCTCCTGGAGTACTACTACCGGGGCGACATCATGGAGGCCGTCACCAAGGTCCTCCACCGCATCGAGGGGGCCTACGCCCTGGGCATCCTCTGCGCCGACTGCCCCGACCGGCTCATCGCCGCCCGGAAGGACAGCCCCCTGATCCTGGGTCTGGGAGAGGGCTTCACCTCCTGGCCAGCGACGTCACCGCCGTCATCAAATACACCCGGGACGTCTACTACCTGGACGACGGGGAGATCGCCGTCCTCTCCCGGGACGGCATCCAGATCTACAACCACCCCTACCTCCAGCCGGTGGAGAAGGAGGTCCACCACGTGGACTGGGAGATCTCCGCCGCCGAAAAGGGGGGCTACGAGCACTTCATGGCCAAGGAGATCATGGAGCAGCCCAAGGCCTTCCGGGACACTGTCTTTCCCCGG
>DXDV01000109.1 GCA_019115345.1 Candidatus Intestinimonas stercorigallinarum
CTGCCCCACCGGCGCCCTCTCCGAGAAGGACGACACCGGCAAGGTGTGGGCCGCCCTCAACGACCCCACCAAGCACGTGGTGGTGGGTCCCGCCCCCTCTGTCCGGGTCACCCTGGGCGAGTGCTTCAAGATGCCCATCGGCACCAACGTGGAGGGCAAGATGGTCACCGCCCTGCGCCGCCTGGGCTTCGACAAGGTCTTTGACGTGGACAACGCCGCCGACTTCACCATCATGGAGGAGGGCACCGAGTTCCTCCAGCGGCTGAAGGAGGGGGGCGCCCTGCCCATGATCACCTCCTGCTCCCCCGGCTGGATCCGCTACTGCGAGCAGCACCACCCCGATATGCTGCCCAACCTCTCCACCTGTAAGTCCCCCCAGCAGATGTTCGGCGCCCTGGTGAAGAGCTACTACGCCGAGAAGGCGGGCATCGACCCCAAGAACATCGTGGTGGTCTCCGTCATGCCCTGCACCGCCAAGAAGTATGAGGTCCAGCGGGAGGAGCAGCGGATGGCCAACGGCTGCATGCCCGTGGACGTCTCCATCACCACCCGGGAGCTGGCCCGGATGATCCAGCGCTCCGGCATCCTTTTCGACCATCTGCCCGACGGGCAGTTCGACCCCATGCTGGGCCTCAGCACCGGCGCCTCCGTCATCTTCGGCGCCTCCGGCGGCGTCATGGAGGCGGCGCTGCGCACCGTGGTGGAGGTCCTCACCGGCGGCGAGATGAAGCCCCTGGAGTTCAAGGAAGTCCGGGGCATGAAGGGCATCAAGGAGGCCGAGTACCAGCTCCCCGGCCGCACGGTCCGGGTCTGCGCCGCCTCCGGGCTCCACAACGCCAAGGTGGTGCTGGACGGGGTGAAGAGCGGCGCCATGCAGTATGACTTCATCGAGTTCATGGCCTGCCCCGGCGGCTGCATCAACGGCGGCGGACAGCCCCTCCAGCCCGCCGAGGTCCGCTCCTTCACCGACATCCCCGCCCTCCGGGCCGCCGCCCTCTACCGGCAGGACGAGAGCATGCCCATCCGGAAGAGCCATGAGAACCCGGTGCTCCAATCCGTCTACAAGGACTACCTGGGCGAGCCCGGCGGCCACAAGGCCCATGAGCTCCTCCACTGCACCTATGTGCCCCAGAAGCGTTACCGCACCGAGAACAAGTTCTGAAGATAAGAAGAACCCCCGCCCCGCCGGTCAGTGAACCGGTGGGGCGGGGGTTTTGTCGTTCTCTGGCTTCTCCCGTGGCCATTTTGTGGTGCTCAGGGATGCGGGATGCCTTTTGTGTGGGGCGCGACGACCCGGCGCGCCAAACCACGTCTATGGCCATTGCCATCCTGTGATGTGGAAGGACGGGGAAAACGGTTCAAAGACCATTTCTTTTTCCCTGCTGGAAAAAGAAACGGTTTTTGGAATCCAAAGAAAAAGGGGCTTTTGAGAGTCGGGGCGCTGTGGGGTGTTCTTCGGCGGCCTACGTCTTTACGCCCCCACCGGGGACCTGCCCCGGCCGTTACGGCCTGTGCGGGCGGAACAGGGAAAAGTAGGGGCTCTATCCCTCCGCCGCCTGGGCGGTGGGTGTCGCGGCGTGGGTCGCCGGGCGGCCGCAGGCCGCCCCTACGAATGCGCCGCAAGGATGGGGTAGGGGCGGCCTTTGGCCGCCCGGTCCGGCACCACGTTTCCCTCTGTCATTCTGAGCGCCCCCCTTTTTTGTCATTCTGAGGCCGCAGGCCGAAGAATCCGTCTCCCCCGTCTTTGTGCGCAACAGGAAGGGAAAGGGACGAGGGATGCGGATTCTTCGCTTCGCTCAGAATGACATGGAGGGAGCGTGGTTCTTCTTTGTGGGGTAGGGGCGGCCTGCGGCCGCCCGCCGGGCATGGCGCATAAGACCCGGACAAGGTCTGCCGGAGCCGGAGGTTTTTCCTCCTGTCTGTGGAAAAAACAGGCCGGTACGGCGGCGCGGCGGGCCGGAGGGAGGGGCCTGACAGGGGAAATTTTCGTCCGGATGCCCTTCCCGGCTCCGGAGACGCCGGCTTTTCTTGCTTTTTTCCTATGACTGGTGTAAAATGCGGATACGTCAAAACGACCATTTCACAAAGGAGGACCACCCATGAGCTATACCTTTGCCCAATATCAGGAAAGCGCCGACTTCATCCGCGCCAAGCTGGGCGCCTTTGTCCCCAAGGTGGCCATGATCCTGGGCTCCGGCCTGGGCTTCCTGGGCGATGTGGTGGAGGACCCCATCCGGGTCTCCTACCGGGATATCCCCCACTTCAAAGCCTCCACCGCCCCCGGCCACAAGGGACAGCTGGTCTTCGGTACCCTCCGGGGCCAGAGGGTGGCCGTCATGCAGGGCCGGATGCACCACTACGAGGGCTACTCCTACGAGGAGGTGTCCTACGCCGTCCGGGTGCTGAAGCTGCTGGGCTGCGACACACTGGTGGTCACCAACGCCGCCGGCGGCGTCAACCTGGACTTCCAGGCCGGCGACCTCATGCTCATCACCGACCACATCAAGATCTTCATGGAGTCCCCCCTCCGGGGGGAGAACCTGCCCGAGTTCGGGCCCCGGTTCCCCGACGCCTCCCACCTCTACACCCCCGCCCTTCAGGACGTGGCCCGGCAGGCGGCCGCCGACCTGGGCATCCCCCTGCGGGAGGGCGTCTACATGTACTTCCCCGGCCCCCAGTACGAGACCCCGGCGGAGGTCCGATTTGCCCGGATCGCCGGGGCCGACGCCGTGGGCATGTCCACCGCCCCCGAGGTCATCACCGCCGCCCACTGCGGGATGCAGGTGCTGGGCTTCACCCTTGTGAGCAACCTGGCCGCCGGCATCCTGGACCAGCCCCTCTCCGAGCAGGAGGTGCTGGACGCCGCCGAGGCCTGCAAGGACAAGTTCTCCCGCCTGGTGCTGGAGTGCCTGGGCCGGCTGTGAGCCCTTGAAAGGAGCGTTTTTTCCATGTCCACCATGATCTACAACGTCACCGCCGTCCTCATGGACCCCGCCCACACCGTGCTCCCCGGCGCCTACGTGGTGGTGGAGGGGCACCAGATCGTGGACTTCGGGGCCCAGCGGCCCCAGGGCTTCACGGGCAAGTGCATCGACGGCAAGGGGGGCATCCTCCTGCCCGGCCTGGTGAACGCCCACACCCATGTGCCCATGACCGCCATGCGGGGCTACGGCGACGGCCATGACCTCCAGGACTGGCTCCACAACTTCATCTTCCCGGTGGAGGCCAAATGGGACGACCGGGCCATCCGGGCCTGCGCCGCCCTGGGCCTTGCCGAGATGATCGCCTCCGGCGTCACCTGCATCGCCGACATGTATATGCACACCGACGCCCTCCTCCGGGAAGTGGAGAGCGCCGGTATCAGCGCCAACGTCTGCTGCGGCGGCGTCCAGTTTGAGGAGCCCTTCGACCCGGACAAGAACCACGACTGCATCGTCCAGCGGGAGCTCACCGAGAAGTGGCACGGCCGGGACGGCGGCCGCATCCGGGTGGACGCCTCCATCCACGCCGAGTACACCTCCCACGCCGGCCTGTGGGACTGGATGGCCCGCTATGCCGCCGACCACGGCCTGGGCATGCACGTCCACCTCTCCGAGACCCAGACCGAGCACGAGCAGTGCAAGGCCCGCCACGGCGGGAAGAGCCCCGCCGCCGTCCTGGCTGAGCACGGCGTCTTCGACGTCCGGGCCATCGCCGCCCACTGCGTCTGGACCACCCCCGAGGACTGGGCCATCCTGGCCGAGAAGGGGGTCTCCGCCGTCCACAACCCCGTGTCCAACCTGAAGCTGGGCTCCGGCGTGGCCCCGGTGGTGGACCTCAAGAGGGCCGGGGTCAACGTGGCCCTGGGCACCGACGGGGTGAGCTCCAACAACTGCACCGACTTCTTCGGGGATCTGAAGCTGGCCGCCATTTTGCAAAACGGCGTCCGCCGGGACCCCCTGGCCCTCACCGCCTGGGACGCCCTGGAGATGGCCACCGTCAACGGCGGCAAGGCCCTGGGCCGCAAGACCGGCCGCATCGAGAAGGGCTATGAGGCCGACCTCATCCTGCTGGACAGCGAGGCGGTCAACCTCATCCCCTGCCACGACGCCGCCAACAACCTGGCCTACGCCGCCCACGGCTCCAACGTGGTGATGAATATGGCACGGGGCAAGGTCATATACAAAAACGGGGAGTTCCTCACCATCGACATCGACCGGGTGAAAAAAGAGGTGACGGGCTACGCCCTGCCCCTCCTCTTCGGCCGGTGAGCCCCATCCTGTCCATAGACTCATTGCGAAAGGCTGTGTAGACCCCTTGGGTAATCGTGAACAAAAAAGCACCTTTTTCGGCGGCGCGGCCATTTTGGCCGTGGGCATCGCCATCGTCAAGCTCATCGGCGCCCTCTACAAGATCCCCCTGGGGAACATCCTGGACGACGAGGGGTTCGGCCACTTCAACAACGCCTACGTCATCTACAACCTGCTGCTGATGGTCTCCACCGCCGGACTGCCGGTGGCCCTCTCCAAGAGCATCTCCGAGGCCAGCACCCTGGGCAGGCGCAACCAGGTCCACCGCATTTTCAACGTGGCCCTGGTGACCTTCTTCGTCCTGGGCACCATCAGCTTTGCGGTGATGTTTGCCCTGGCCCAGCCCCTGGCTGACCTCCAGGGGGACGGCGCCGCCGTCCAGGCGGTGCGGGCCATCGCTCCGGCCTGCTTCTTCGTCTGCGTCCTCTCCACCTTCCGGGGCTACGCCCAGGGCCATGGCAACATGGTGCCCACGGCGGTGTCCCAGATCATCGAGGCCCTGGGCAAGCTGACCATCGGCCTTGCCCTGGCCTGGCTGCTGGTACGGGCGGGAGCATCCTCGGCGGACGCCGCCGCCGGGGCCATCTTCGGCGTCACCTGCGGCGCCGGCATCTGCCTCATCTACCTCATCGTGGACCACATCCACCGCCGGCGCAGCGAGCCCGGCCGGCCCACCGACGTGCCCGAGGCTCCGGGGACCATTTTCAAACGGCTGCTGGTCATCGCCGTGCCCATCACCCTGTGCTCTTCGGTGACCCCCATCACCTCCTGGCTGGACACCGCCCAGGTCCAGAACATCCTCCGGGATGTGATGAACGCCCAGCCCGCCCAGTGGTACGAGGCCCAGAAGCTCCTCGACCCCACCGTGGTGGACCCGGTGGTGGCGGCCTACGGCGCCTACCAGAAGGCCATCACCATCTACAACCTGCCCTCCTCCTTCATGGTGGCCATCACGGCCAGCGTCATCCCCGCCATCTCGGCCTGCCGGGCCAAGCGGGACTTTCAGGGGGCGGGACGGATCGCCGAGTCCTCCATGCGGGTGGGTATGCTGCTGGCCCTCCCCGCCGGCATCGGCCTGTCCGTGCTGGCCTCCCCGGTCATGCACTTTGTCTACAGAAGTGACACCGATTATACCATCGCCGACCCCTCCATGATGATCCTGGGCATCGCCTCCATCTTCGTGTGCGTCATGCTGGTGTGCAGCTCGGTGCTCCAGGCCAGCGGCTTCGTGAACCTGCCCATCGTCATCATGGTCGCCGGCTGCGCCGCCAAGCTCATCGTCAACAACTTCATGGTCCGCCATGTGGGGGCGGTGGGCGCCGCCGTGGGCACCCTGGTGTGCTACGTCATCGTGGCCGTGCTGGAGCTCCTCCTCATCAAGCGGGTCATCCCCTCGCCGCCGGAGTACACACGGGTCTTCGCCAAGCCCATGGTGGCCGCCGGCGTCATGGGCATGGCCGTGTGGGCCGCCTACGGCCTGGTGAGCCGCTTTATGGGCAACACCCTGTCCACCATGGCCGCCATCTGCGTGGGCGTGGTGGTGTACGCCGTGCTGGTGGTGGCCCTGAAGGCCATCTCCAGGGAGGATCTGTCCCTCATGCCCAAGGGCGACAAGATCGCCAGGCTGCTGCGGCTCTGATCGTGGGGAACCATAAAAAAGAACTTGCAGAAGGGGCGGAAATATGATAGATTTTGAACAGAAACCCAGCTATGACGTGTCCGACCTGGCGGAGATCGTCCGCATCCTCCGGGCCCCCGGGGGCTGCCCCTGGGACCGGGAGCAGGACC
>DXDV01000110.1 GCA_019115345.1 Candidatus Intestinimonas stercorigallinarum
CAGCACATCACCCAGGTGGGCACCGGCAACTACAACGAAAAGACGGCCAAGCTCTACACCGACCTCTCCCTTATGACGGCCAACCCCGCCATCGGCGCCGACGCCGCCGCCTTCTTCCAAAACATCTCCACTGCCAACCTGGATGGGGAGTACCGCCACCTGCTGGTGGCGCCCCACAGCCTCAAGCCCCGGCTCATGTCCCTCATCGACGGGGAGATCGCCAAAGCCAGGGCCGGGCAGAGCGCCCGCATCTTCCTCAAGTGCAACTCGGTCACCGACCGGGCGCTCATCGACAAGCTCTCCGAGGCCAGCCAGGCCGGGGTGGACATTGTCATGAACGTCCGGGGCATCTGCTGCCTCCGGCCCGGCGTCCCCGGCAAGACCGACCGCATCAAGGTCTTTTCCATCGTGGGCCGGTTCCTGGAGCACCCCCGGATCTTCGTCTTCGGCACCGGGGCGGACGCCAAGGTCTATATCGGCTCCGCCGACCTCATGACCCGGAACACCGAGCACCGGGTGGAGATCGCCTGCCCCATCCTGGACCAGGCCGTCCGGACCCAGATCCGCCACTATGTGGAGGTCCTCTGCGCCGATAACGTGAAGGCCCGGATCATGGGCGCCGACGGCCACTACTTCCACGTCCCCGACCACGGGGAGCCGCCGGTGGACGCCCAGGCCGTCTTCATGAACGAGGCCGCCGTCCAGGAGCCGCCGGAGACCGCCGCCGCCCCGGCGCCCGCTGCCCGGAGGGGCCTCCTCTCCGGCCTGGCCCGCCGCCTTTGGGGGCAGAAATAGCGTAAAACAGCCGCCGTTTTTTCAAAACGGCGGCTGTTTTTTCCGTTGACATCACTCCATGGTGACGGCGGCGTCCAGGGGGACGATGTTCACGTAAGTCTTGCCCCGGCTCAGGACCAGGGGCGCTCCGTCCTGGGTGGTATAGGTCATGGGGCTCTCCCGGTCGGGCTTGCTCCAGCGGATGGGGATGGCCGCTCCGCCGCAGGCGAACCAGCCCTCTCCCTCGCCCACCACGTCCACGTCCATGTGGCCCAGGCTGTCCCCGGTGTACCGGCAGCGGGTCTGGACCACGATGACGTTGGTCACCGCCACCTGCTCCCCGGTGTTGCCGTCCACGTAAGGCGCTCCGTACTCCTCCACCAGGTAGGCGCCCCGCTCCTCGTCATAGACAAAGACCCCTGTCTTGTAGTTGGAGAAGGGCACCGTCACCACCGACGCCGGGCTGCCCCCGGCCGGGGTGCCGTCGTCGGCGAAGACGAGGCCGGTCTCATACCCCTCCTCGTGCTCCCGCCGCAAGCCTTCGGGCAGATAGGTCAGGATGGAGTCCCCGGTGGCCACCACGCTGTGCTCGTAGCCGTTCTCCTTCCGGCGGTCGGCGTCCCGCCACATCATATTGCTCTCCGGGCTGCTGCCCAGGTAGGGACCCCGGACGGCGTCGAAGTTGTCCACGCCCCAGCTCCGCAGGTCGCTGTAGGCCGGGTCGCTACCCCCGGCGTGGACGAAGAGGGCGTCGTGGCCCAGGGCCAGCTCGATGTAATAGGGCCGGGCGGAGCGGATGGAGCCGATCATCCCCACCTCCTCCACCGACTGGTAGACCCCCAGCATCCGGGTGATGCCCCCCTCGGCCACCACCTCGTAGATGATGTCGGCCTGGGACTGGCCCAGCTGGGGCAGGGCTTCCTTCAGGTTGTTGAGCATGACGGCCACGGGGCGGAGGGCGGCGGTATCGGCGTCGGCGGGCTCCCCGGTAAGGGGGTTCACAGGGCCGTTGTAGGGCGTCGGCTCCGGGGTGGCGGTGGCGGCCGGAGGCGGCGTGGTGGCCGGCGGTGTGGGGGTGGGGGTGGTCTCCGCCCCGCCGCCGGCGCCGCAGGCGGTGAGACACAGCAGGCCCGCCAGACACAGGGCGGGGAGGAAAGGAGCTCTCATTTCGTCGCCTCCATCCAACAAGGTTATCCCCATCTTACCCCCGCCGTCTCCCCCTGTCAACCGCCGGTTCGACCGTCTTCGGTCAAAATTCACTCTTGTTCCCACCCGTTTTTTTCGGTATAATATATGTTTAGGGTGGGTCAAAAGGACCTGCATCGACCCGGAGCGCCGCTCCGCAGGCAAGGAGGTACACCATGGCTCGTGTTGGCTTCATCCATGACAAGCTGGACATCAAATTTCTGGTGCTCTATATCATGTCCCGTGTGGTGGCCCCCATCGACATGCCCACCCTGGCCGACCTTACCATGTGCGACGAGGGCGTGGACTACTTCGCCTTCGCCGAGGCCGTCCATGAGCTGGTGGACACCGAGCACCTGGTGCTGGAGGAGGACCGCTACGCCATCACCGACAAGGGCCGGAAGAACGGCGCCATCTGTGAGAGCAGCCTCCCCTACTCCATCCGGGTCAAGTGCGACAAGAATGTGGCCAAGCTCAACAGCCGCCTGCGCCGGGACGCTCAGGTCCGCTCCGAGCGCGTCCCCCGGGGAGATGGCACCTTCACCCTGGTGATGGCCCTGGACGACGAGCACGGGAACCTGC
>DXDV01000111.1 GCA_019115345.1 Candidatus Intestinimonas stercorigallinarum
GGGGCCGGTTGGTGAAGCACTGGCAGTTGGCCTCAAAGACGCTGAAGGGCTCGTCGGCGGCGATGAGGAGGGCCAGCACGTCGGCCTCGAAGGAGAAGCAGGCCAGCCCCAGGCCGCACCGCTTGGTCTCGGAGTACTCGCCGGGGGAGTCGATGATGTCGGCGTCGGTGTTGGTGTACTGGGTCTTGTGGTAGTGGAGCTCCTCGCCGTGGAGGATCTGGGTGAGAGAGGTCTTGCCCGCCTCGCTCCGGCCCATGAGGAACAGCTTTTTCATGGCGGCAGCCTCCTTATCGCTCGGTGAGCTCGCACACGGGGAAGCCCAGCTCCTCCCGGAAAAAGGCCAGCACATGTTCCAGGGCGCTCTTGACCTCGGCCCGGTCCCCCAGCAGGATCACCGCCCCGCTGAACCGGTCCAGGAAGCCCAGCTCCACGCTGCCGCTCTTCATGGCGATGTCGGCGGCGGCCACGGTGGCCTCCCAGGGGGTGATGTGGAGGATGCCGATGGACTCTCCGGTGTGGTCCTCCCCCAGGTGGGTGCCGATGTGGAGCCCCAGGTTCCGGTAGATCTGCCGGTCGGACACGCCGATGAGCTGGGCGAGGGAGACCTCCCGGCCCACCACCTTCACCCGCACCAGGCGCAGCTCCTCCCCCTTGAGTTCCTCGTAGCTGCGGGAAAAGACCTTTTCCAGGAACTCCTCGGTCGTCATGCGGCTTCCCATGGCGGACCTCAGCGCTTGGTGATCTTGCAGACCACGTAGCCCAGGGTGTCCCGGAAGTAGTCCACGATCTCGGTGAGGGCGGAGGTGACGTCGGCCAGCTCTCCGGTGATGATGACGGTGCCGGTGAACCGGTCGGCAAAGCCCAGGTAGACGTCGCCGCTCTTCACGGCGATGTCGGCGGCGATGACGGCGGACTCCGGCGGGGTCAGGTTCATGATGCCGATGGCGGCGGCGCCGTAGTCAATGGCGGGGTTGAGGCCCAGCTTTTGGTAGATGATGGGGGCGGGGCCGCCGATGACATGGGCGAAGGTGATCTCCTTGCCCGCCACGGTCTCCTGTACGATACGGATCTTGTCGTTGGTGTCGCCCATGGTGCTGCGTCCCTCCCGATCGTTGTTCCTCTTCATTATACTATTTCCCGGTGGGAAAAGTCAATCAGCGGCAAGGTGGACGGGCCGGGAACATAGGGTGGAGGGGAGGTGTTTGCCATGGGAAAACGGGAAAAGACGCGGTTCCGGCTGACCATACAGGGCTCCGGGGAGCAGGGCCGGGTCCAGGCGCTGACGGAGGCGGCATGGCGGCGGTACCGGCGGGGGCGGTGAGCCCCCTCCGGGCGGCCCTCTATCTGCGGCTGTCCCGGGACGACGCCGGGGGCGGGGAGAGCGTGAGCATCGGGGGCCAGCGGGCCCTTCTCAGGGCCTACGCCGCCGACCATGGCTGGCAGGTGGCGGGGGAGTACGTGGACGACGGCTTTTCGGGCACCAGCTTTCAGCGGCCGGGGCTCCGGCGGCTTTTGGAGGATGTGGAGGCCGGGCGGGTGGACCTGGTCCTCACCAAGGATCTGAGCCGCCTGGGCCGGGACTACATCCGCACCGGGGAGCTGGCGGAGGTGTACTTCCCCTCCCGGCATGTGCGCTACATCGCCGTCAACGACGGCTTCGATACCCAGGGGCCCGACAGCGGTCTGGCCCCCTTTCAGCACGTGGTCAACGAGATGTACGCCCGAGACGCCAGCAAGAAGATCCGCTCCGCCCTGGCGGTCCGGCGGGCGCAGGGGCGGTATGTGGGGAGCCTGGCCCCCTACGGCTACCGGAAGGACCCGGCGGACCGGAACCGGCTCCTCCCGGACCCGCCGGCGGCTGCGGTGGTGGTGGAGCTCTTCGCCCGGGCGGCGGCGGGAGAGGGGCCGGGGGCGCTGGCCCGAATGCTCAACCTGCGGGGGACGGCCTGCCCCGCCCTCTACCGGGCGGGACGGCGGCCGGGGCCGGGGGAGCCGGTGTGGACGGCCTCCACCGTCTCCAAGCTGCTCCGGAACCCCACCTATCTGGGCTGTACCGCCCAGGGCCGCACCCGGAAGCCCTCCTTTCGCGCCCCCTTCCGGGAGGCGCTGCCTCCGTCGGACTGGACGGTGGTGGAGGGGACCCACCCAGCCCTGGTGGACGAGGCGACCTTCCGGGCGGCGGCCCGGCGGCGGGGACGGACCGGAAAGGGCGGCTTCCAAAACCGGATGGCGGGGCTGGTCCGGTGCGGGGTCTGCGGCGGACCCATGGTGTCATCCGGCACCCGGCGAAAGGACTCTCCCGCCCGGCTGGTGTGCGCCGCCTACAAGCGCCATGGGCTCGCCGGCTGTGCCGGGCCCGCCATCCACTATCCCCTGCTGGTGGATTTGATCGGCCTCTCCCTCCGGCAGGCCCTCCGCCCAACGGCGAAAGAGCGGGAGGAGATTTTGACAGAGCTGCTCCGCCGGGCGGTGGAGGAGGGCGGGGGCGCACGGAGGCGGCTGGAGGAGGAGGACCGGCGGCTGGCCCGGGTGGAAGAGGAGCTGTGGGAGGGCCGGATGCTGGGTGCCCTAGAGGAAGGGCGCTTCCGGTCCCTGCTGGAGCGCAGCCGGGTCCTCCGCCGGGAGAATGCCCGGCGGCTGGAGGACTGCCCGCCGGAGGATGTGGACGTGGGGGAGCTCCGAGCCCGCCTTGCCCGGGCGTTGGACCAGGTGCTGGCCGCTCCGGAGACGGACGGATCGATCCTGGGCGGCTTTCTGCGGGAGGTGACCGTGGGGGAGCGGGACGGGGTGACCGAGGTGATTGTCACACTCGCCCTGGACTGCCCGCCCTGGACTGGGGAACTCACATGGTCGGGGACCATGGCCCACAGCCTATGGCGGCAGGAGGGAGCGGGGTGAGCCGCATCCCACAGGGGCGCTTTCTTGTGCATGGGACTGGGATGCAACGCGGCGGGGGTGGTGGGCTGCCGGGTGGTGGACTCCCCCCGGGAGCGGCTCATCGCCATCCTCACCAACAGCCTGGTCCCCTGCAACGGGCGCTTCCCCACCCTCATCACCGTGCTGACCCTGTTCTGCGCAGGCGGGGCGGCGGCCGGGCTTGCCCTGGCGGGGCTGGTGGCCCTGGGGGTGGCGGGGACCCTCCTCCTGTCCCGGCTGCTGTCGGCCACCCTCCTGCGGGGGACGCCCTCGGCCTTCGCCATGGAGCTGCCGCCCTACCGCCGCCCCAGGCTGGGCCAGGTGGTGGTGCGCTCGGTGCTGGACCGGACGGTCTTTGTCCTCGGCCGGGCGGCGGCGGTGGCCGCCCCGGCGGGACTTCTGATCTGGCTGTGCGCCAACTGGGCGCCGGGGGGCTTCCCTCTGCTGGCCCGCTGCGCCCGGGGGCTGGACGGCCTGGGCGGGCTGCTGGGTATGGACGGGGTCATCCTCATGGCCTTTCTGCTCAGCGCCCCCGCCAGCGAGCTCTTCCTCCCCCTGCTCCTTATGGGGTATCTCTCCACCGGCGTGCTGGCGGAGCCGGAGGACCTGACCGCGCTGGGCGTGCTCCTGAGCGAGCAGGGCTGGACGGAATTGACCGCGGTGTGCGTCCTGCTCTTCACCCTCTTCCACTGGCCATGCACCACCACCTGCCTCACCGTGTGGCGGGAGACGGGGCGGGCCCGCTGGGCGGCGGCGGCGGTCCTGCTGCCCACCCTTCTGGGCGGGACCCTGTGCCTGCTGACGGCGTCTGGGGCCCGACTGCTGGGCCTGGGATAGGCAAAGGCCGGGGAAAGCGGGCAATGTACCCAAGAAATCCAAGATATTTCTAGAATAATAGTGAAATCGTCCGATGGAATTCAAAAAAATATCTGCTAAAATGAGGAAGAAAAAAGCGGCCGACCGGCCGTGGAGTAAGGAGAACAAAAGACATGCGCAACAGCAATCAGAAGCCGGAGCCTCTGGCCGACGTGACCGCGGCCGAGCAGAAGGCCGCCCCCAAGACCGAAAAAACCGCCACCGCCGCCAAGGCGGAGAAGGCTGCCGCTACTGCCAAGGCCAAGGCCGAGAAGGCCGCCGCCGCTGCCGCCGCTAAAGCGGAAAAGGCTGCCGCCGCTGCGGCCGCCAAGGCTGAGAAAGCCGCCGCTGCCGCCGCCGCCAAGGCCGAGAAGGCCCCTGCGGTCCGCAAGCGCGCCGCCGCCAAGAAGACTGAGGTCAAGCTGTACGTCCAGTACCAGGGCAAGCAGATCTCCCAGGAGGAGGCTGTGGAGGCCGTGAAGGCCGCCTGGAACGGCGAGGCCATCCAGACCCTGGAGCTGTATGTGAAGCCGGAGGATGGCGCCATCTACTATGTCGTCAACGGTACCGAGAGCGGCAAGGTGGCCTTTTGACAAAGGTCCCCACCGCCCCTTTGCGTTCCGTCCCAGGACCGGAGACAGAGTATCTCTGAGTTGCTTTTACATGCTGAGACCGACGTGGCATATGTGCCGCGCCGGTCTTTTTTTGTGGAGACCCCACACGGCCAAACGTCTGGTATGCCGCAAGCTCCAAACAAAGCCTAGCCGGGGAGGCTGGACATTTTATCCGGCGGGGTGAGGAGGGAGAGGAGGGCGGGTATGGCGGACCCTTTTTTCTGCGGGAGATACACCGCGCCGAAGGAGAGGGGGGCCAATCCGTCAATGGGGCGGTAGCACAGATCGGGCAGGCGGGCGTTGGGATAGTCGGGCAGGAGAGCAAAGCCGTAGCCTGCCGCCACCAGGGGGAAAATGGTCTCCAGGTTGTCGCAGAAGAGGATCTGTCCGGGGTGCCGCACGCCCATGGCCTGGGTCTGGATGGCAAAGAGATCGGGCGGGCAGGCGGGCGGACGGTAGACGGCGATGTGTCCGGTTGTGCGGAGGGCTTCCATGGTGACGTTGCCCGCTCCGGCCAAGGGGTGGGAGGGCGCGCAGACGCACATGACCTGGCAGCGGCAGAGCTCCTGGTAGCGGGCCTTGGCGATGGAGGCGCGTTGAAACGCGAAGGCGAGATGGATGCTCCCGTCGGCGAGCAGATTTTCCATGGCGTCAAAGGGAATGAGCCGGGGCGCCGGCAGGATTTCCGGCTGTATGGTACGGAACCGGTCCAGCGCCGGGATCAGAAGGCGCAGCTCCAGCGTGTTGCGGCAGCCGATGATCAGCCTGCGGGGGGCGTTCCGATCGGATTCCCGCATCCGGTTGATGGATATTCTGGAGAGCTTGAGGATCTCGCCGGCGTATTCGATGAACACATGTCCCTCCTGGGTGAGGCGGACGCTCTTGCTGGTGCGTTGAAAGAGCTTCACCCCCAGCTCGTTTTCCAGGGTGTTGATCTGGTGGCTGACGGCGGGCTGGGTGATGTTCAGCCGCTGCGCCGCCCGGGAGAAGTTCAGGCAGTTGGCCACCTCCAAAAAGCACTCCAGTTGTGTGGTATTCATAAAGACCTCCCGGCGGGACCCCCGCCTTTTATTTGATAAAACAAATCAATAAATGTTATTTATAGAATATAGCACATTTGAATTTCACAGGCAAGAGATATTGTGCTATAAAACAGTAGGACCCAAATGGTTTTGGTCCAAACTATCAGAGAAGAGTGAAAGCATGACAGAGCGGCGATCGAGCCGGCTGCTCCGGGACAGCCGATGGATCAGCGTACAGATAGAGCGGTGGGCCAATGGGGCGATGGAGCCGACGGGGCTTACGGCCGCTCAGGTGAGCCTTCTCCTGCATATCCTTGCTCAGGGGGAGGAGGGCACCTCGCTGACGGCCATCCACCGGTCCTCCGGCTACTCCATGCCGACCCTTTCCGGGATGCTCAAGCGCCTGCGGACCAAGGGCTATCTCCGGGTGGAGCCCTGCATCGGGGACGACCGGTGCAAAAAGCTCCTGCCCACGGAGAAGAGCTGGCAGCTGCGCGCCGAGCTGGAGGAGCGCTCCCGACAGATGGAGGGAGAGCTCTACGCCTGTTTTACCGGGGAGGAGCTGCGCGCTCTGGACGGCATGCAGCGGAAGCTGCGGGGACACCTGTCCACACTCTCGAAACGAGGAAAGGAGACATCGCTGTCTTGAGAACGGTACTGCGTCAACTGGGGCCTTACAAGCGGGACACCCTCCTGTGCGTCGCTCTTTGCACCCTGGAGGTCATCATGGAGATCCTGCTGCCCTTCATCACCTCCATCATCATCGACCAGGGCCTGGAGCAGGCCAACCTGCCGGTGGTCTACCGCTACGGGGCGCTGATGGTGGTCATGGCCCTGCTGAGCCTGGCCTTTGGAGCCGGGTCCGGAAAGTTTGCGGCCAGCGCCTCCTCCGGCCTGGCCGCCAATCTGCGGGAGGCCATCTACAACAACATCCAGACCTTTTCCTTCTCCAACATCGACAAATTCAGCGTGCCCGGGCTGGTCACCCGGATGACCACCGACATCACCAATGTGCAGAACGCCTTCATGATGGTGATCCGCGTCGCGGTGCGCTCCCCGCTGACGCTGATCTTCAGCTATATCATGTGCGTCATCATCAGCCCCAAGCTGAGCCTCACCTTCCTCATCGCGGTGGTGTTTCTTGTGGTGGTGCTGGGGGCCATCATGGTGGTGACCATGAAGATCTTCAACGAGGTCTTCCGGCGCTATGACGACCTCAACGCCAGCGTCCAGGAGAACATCTCCGCCATCCGGGTGGTGAAGGCCTTCGTCCGGGAGGGCCACGAAAACCAGAAGTTCTCCAAAGCCTCCGCCGGGCTCTACCGCCTCTTTGTCAAGGCCGAGGGCCTGCTGGCCTTCAACAACCCGGCCATGATGACCGCCGTCTACTTCTGCATCGTCATGGTCTCCTGGCTGGGCGCCCAGTTCATCGTGGCCGGAGAGATGACCACCGGCGAGCTCACCAGCCTCTTCAGCTATGTGATGAGCCTTCTCATGAGTCTCATGATGCTCTCTATGGTGGTGGTCATGATCTCCATGTCCATGGCCAGCATCCGCCGCATCAGCGAGGTCCTCAACGAGAAGGCCGACCTTGCGGAGCCGGCGGAGCCGGTCTGCGAGGTGCCCGACGGCTCCATCGACTTTGACCACGTCACCTTCTCCTACAAGCGCGGCTCCGGCAAGAACGCCCTCACCGACATCGACCTGCACATCAAGTCCGGCGAGACCATCGGCGTCATCGGCGGCACCGGCGCGGGGAAGAGCAGCCTGGTCAACCTGATCTGCCGGCTCTACGACGTGGATTCCGGCACGGTGAAGGTGGGCGGCCGGGATGTGCGGGAGTACGACATGGAGGTCCTCCGGGACCAGGTGTCGGTGGTGCTCCAGAAGAACACCCTTTTCTCCGGCACCATCCTGGAAAACCTCCGCTGAGGCAAGCCAGACGCCACAGAGGAGGAATGCGTCGCGGCCTGCCAGGCGGCCTGCGCCGACGAGTTCATCGACCGCTTCCCCGAGGGCTACCACACCCGGATCGAGCGGGGGGGCGCCAACGTCTCCGGCGGGCAGAAGCAGCGGCTGTGCATCGCCCGGGCCCTGCTGAAAAACCCCAAGGTCCTCATTCTGGACGACTCCACCTCCGCCGTAGACACCGCCACCGACGCCAAGATCCGGGCCGCCTTCGCGGAGAAGATCCCCGGCACTACCAAGATCATCATTGCCCAGCGCATCTCCAGCGTGGAGCACGCCGACCGCATCCTGGTGCTGGACAACGGCCGGGTGGACGCCTTCGACACCCATGAAAACCTGCTCCAGTCCAACGCCATCTACCAGGAGATCTATGAGTCCCAGGTCAAGGGCGGCGGCGACTTCGACCAGAGCGCGTAAAGGAGGAGTGGAAAATGGAAAACAGACAGCCGCGCCTGAGCGCCATGCCGGTGCTGAACCGGGTGCTGCGCTATATGCTTCGGGCTTACTGGCCCCTCTTCTTGCTGGTCATCCTCTGCATCCTGATCTCGGCGGTGGCCACCGTCACGGCGGCCACCTTCCCTCAGACCCTGGTGGACGACTATATCACCCCCATGCTCAACGGAGCGACCCAGGACTTCTCCGGGCTGTGGAGCCAGATCGTGCGGATCATCGGCGTCATGGCGGTGGGCGTGGTGGCCGCCTTCGCCTACAACCGGATCATGGTGACCGTCAGCCAGGGCACCATGCGCCGCCTGAGGAACGACCTCTTCCAGAAGATGGAGTCTCTGCCCATCAAGTACTTTGACACCCACGCCCACGGCGACATC
>DXDV01000112.1 GCA_019115345.1 Candidatus Intestinimonas stercorigallinarum
GTTTCTTTTTGGATACCTGGGTTCTTAGAATGCTCATTTGCCTGCGGCAAAACGCTCGTACGGCGCAAAAGCGCCGCCCCACCGTGTGGGGCCCCGGTATAAGTAACAGTGAAAAGTGAATAAGTAAGGCCGGAGACAAAAATCGGCAAGCACCGTCAGGCGCTTGCCGATTTTACTGTAATTGTGCCGGGCCGATTTTTCGGAGGTATGGGGTAAAGCACTCCCCTGCCGCCGCTTTTATCTTTTATAAAATGATGCAGATGAGTCCCCCAGAGCCCTCGTTGATGATGCGCTGAAGGGTCTCCTGAAGCTTTCCGCGGGCGTCCTCAGGCATCCGCTTGAGCTTGGTGTTCAGGTCCTCGCTGACCAGCTCGTGGAAGGAGCGGCCAAAGATGTTGGACTGCCAGATGGCCTTGGTGTCCCCCTCGAATTCCTGGAGGAGGTAGTGGACCATCTCTTCCGACTGTTTCTCATTTCCCACGATGGGCGAGACCTCGGTCTCGATATCAGCCCGGATCATGTGGATGGAGGGGGCGGATGCCTTGAGGCGGACTCCGTACCGTCCCCCCTGCCGGACGATCTCTGGCTCCTCCAGTTTGAGTTCGTCGGTGGTGGGCACCACGATGCCGTAACCCGTCTCCCGCACCTCCCGGAGGGCGTCGGCCACCTTGTCGTAGGCCCGCTTCACCTCTGCCAGCTGGGTGAGCAGACCCATGAGGTCGCCGTCGTCCTGGATGGAAAAGCCGGACTGGGCCGACAGGGTCTCGTAGAAAAGGCTCCGGGGCAGCTCTAAATCGGCGGCGGCCAGACCGGTACCCAGCTCCATGGAGGTCACCTGGGCCCGGCTCACCCCTTCTCCGCTGCCGATGGCGGCCACCACGCCTTCCACGTCCCGGATGCGCCGGAGCGCGCCTGACTGCGCCCGGATGGCGGCGTAGAGACCGCTCTTGATGGGGTGATCTCCCGGTAGAGCGTCCACCCAGGCGGGCAGATTCAGGTCCAGCTCCCGGAGAGGGAACTCATAGAGCACCGCCCGGATGAGTCCCGTCACATCGGCCTGGCTCAGCTCCAGACAGTTGACCGCCACACAGGCCACATCAAACCGCCCGGCGATGTCGGTCCGGATGGCTCTGGCCCGCTCCGAGTCCGGGTAGGCCGAGTTGAGGAGGACCAGGAAGGGCTTTCCCAGCTCCTTGAGCTCCGAGATCACCCGCTCCTCCGCCTCCAAGTAGTCCTCCCTGGGGATCTCGCCGATGCTGCCGTCGGTGGTGACCACCACAGCGATGGTGGAGTGCTCTGAGATCACCTTCCGGGTTCCGATCTCCGCCGCCTCGGTCATGGGGATGGGGTGGTCAAACCAGGGGGTGGTCACCATCCTGGGAAGCCCCTCCTCGCTCTGGCCGATGGCGCCGGGCACCATATACCCCACGCAGTCCACCAGCCGCACCGACATGTGGGTCCCACCCTCCATGGTGAGCTCCACCGCCTCCTCTGGGACAAACTTGGGCTCGGCGGTCATCACCGTCCGGCCGGAACCGCTCTGGGGCAGTTCATCCCGCGCCCGCTCCTTTCGGTAGACGTTCTCGATGCCGGGCAGCACCAAGGTCTCCATGAACCGTTTGATGAAGGTGGATTTGCCCGTCCGCACCGGGCCCACCACGCCGATGTAGATGTCGCCCTCGGTGCGCTGGGCGATGTCCTCATAGATGTTCCGCTCTTCCAATGGAGCCGCCTCCTTTTACCGCTTCTTGGGGATGAGCAGGACCCGCCCCGCCGCGAGGGCGTCCTCCCCCAGGTCGTTTGCCTGGATGATGTCCGCCGTGGTGGTGCCGTAGGTCTTGGCAATGTCCCAGAGCCGCTCCCCCTCCGCCACCGCCCGCAGGACGATGGAGGGCCGTGCCGCCGGATCACGGGGGGCGTCCTCCTCCAGGTGGACCTGGCTCACCCCGGTCAACTGCCGGGGCAGCAGGACCAGATAGTCAAATTCCAGCGGACAGCGCAGCTCCACGCCTCCGCCGGCGGGGGCGGCAGTCCCCTCTCCGGCGCTGACACGGCGGCAGGCGCACACGGCTCCGGCGGGCAGCTCCAGCGGACAGGCGGCGGAGAGGGTTCTGGTCACCGATTCCAGCCCTCCCTCCTCGGAGAAGTAGACCACCGTGGCCCAAAGCTCCGCCCGCATCCTGCTCTGCTCCCCGTCCCGTTCCACCTCCACCAGTCCCACATGGACATGGATGTCGCACACCTCCCGAGCCGGCGACGGCGTCTCCAGCAGCTCCCGGGCGGTGACCCGACGTTCCCCGTGCTCCAGCAGCCGGGAGAGGGCGTAGGTTTTCCGCTGTGCCGTCAGGTCGTAGGCGGTGCTGTAAATATCGGTCAGGAGCCCCACCTGCCGCTCCTCCCGCACCACCGCCTGAGCCAGCATTCCCAGCGCCACTGTCAGGAGCCGCCCTTCCCCGCCGTCCAGGGTGCAGTCGATGCCGGTCAGGACCACCGACAGAGTGCAGTCGGCCTCCTCCCCCACCCCGCTCACCTCCATGATCTGAGAAAATGGCAGGGCGAACTCAGCGCCGCACAGCCCGCCGCCCGGCTCCCGATATACCAGGTGCAGGCCCGCCTCCCCCTTAAAGACGAGCTTGTTGCCAATGAGCTTGGAGTCGCCGCAGATCAGCTCCACCCTGGCCTTGAGCAGTTCGGCGGCGGCCGGGCGGGTAGCCGACAGGCTCAGATCGTCTGAAAACGTAAAGGATTTTTCCTCCACAGCCGTGATAAAACAAGCGGTCTGACTTTCCTCCAGGGTCTGGACGCCGGCCTCCTCACCCCCCTCCGCCCCGGTACAGAAGCTGGCTGCCTGGGGCGCGTAGGCCTGCATGGTCACGGCCAGGCTCACCCGCACCAGCACCTTTCTGGGGTTGAGGCTCCGGGCGTCCGCCCACATCACCCGGGGCTCCGCCGAGAGCCGGCAGAGTCGGATGAGTCCGGCGGACTCGGCGGTACAGGTAAAGGGGATGCTGACGGTGATCCGCCGCACCCCCTCGCCGCTCTCCGCCTCGTAGAGCACGGCGCACCGGGCGGTGCCGGTCACCTCCGCTTTGCCCTCCTGCACCTCCTTGGTCCCAAGGCACACGGTGGCCTCGGTATCCACGATGCGCAGGATGTCCGGGCAGGCGTCCGGGACAATGCTCTCCAGCGTCTCCTCCTGGAACAGAGTGGTATCCAAAACGGTATCAAAACAGTTGAGTTGCGTGGTCTTGAGTTCCAGCTCCATAGCGTTCCTCT
>DXDV01000113.1 GCA_019115345.1 Candidatus Intestinimonas stercorigallinarum
CCTGGCCACCGCCTCCTTCGGCCAGACCTTCCGCCTCACCCCCATCCAGCTGGTCACCGCCGCCAGCGCCGCCGTCAACGGCGGCCACCTGATGCAGCCCTACGTGGTGCAGGCCATCAC
Source organism: Candidatus Intestinimonas stercorigallinarum (assembly GCA_019115345.1). GTDB lineage: Bacteria > Bacillota > Clostridia > Oscillospirales > Oscillospiraceae > Intestinimonas > Intestinimonas stercorigallinarum. The sequence continues at coordinate 121 of DXDV01000113.1, forward strand.
CGACCAGGAGGGCAACGTGGTGGAGCAGACCCAGCCCACCGAGATGCGGCAGGTGGTCAGCGAGTCCACCTCCGCCCTGGTCCGGGAGATGCTCTTCGGGGTGGTGGACTCGGGCACCGGCAAAAACGCCAAGGTGGAGGGCTACCGCATCGGCGGCAAGACGGGCACCTCGGAAAAGCGGGACGAGGACACCGGCGACCTCATCGTCTCCTTCCTGGGGGTGGCCCCTGCCGACGACCCCCAGGTGGTGGTCCTCATCGCCTTCGACAGCCCCACCCCCGCCAGCCCCGGCTCCGACTGGACCTCCGGCGGCTTCTACATCAGCGGCGGCAACATGGGCGCCCTGTCCGCCGGTCCCCTCATCGCCGACATCCTGGACCACCTGGGGGTGGAGAAGGTGTACAGCGACAGCGCCTACGCCGACGTGTCGGTGCCCCAGACGGTGGGCCTGAGCCAGGCCGACGCCGTGCAGCTGCTGGAGTCCAAGGGCCTTTCCTACCGGCTGGTGGGCGAGGGCTCCGTGGTCACCGACCAGCTCCCCAGCCAGGGTGCCACCATCCCCGGTAAGAGCGAGGTGGTCCTCTACCTGGACGCCGAAAAGCCCACCGCGCAGGTGGCCGTCCCCGACCTCACCCGCATGACGGCGGCGGAGGCCGAAGCGGCCCTGACGGAGCTGGGACTCTACCTGCGGCCCACCGGCGTCACCGACTATTCCGATACCACCATCGCCACCGGACAGTCCATCGACCCCGGGTCCATGGTGGACCCGGGCACTGTGGTGGAGGTCCAGTTTATGGACACGGCGGTGCAGGACTACGCCGCCAATGGCAACATTTCCGACATTCGGTAGGCAAGTCCGCCCCCCGGCGGGGGCGGCGGAGCCTGCCCACGCCCCGGGCAGGCACCGGGAGAAGGAGGAGCGCCATGCGACTGGAGGAGCTGCTGAAGGGAGTGCCCCTGACGGGCGGGACGTGGAATGGCGATACGGAGATCACCGGCATCAGCTTTGACACCCGCACCCTGGCCCCGGGGGAGCTCTTCGCCGCCCTGCCGGGCTACAAGACCGACGGCAGCCGGTTCATCCGGGAGGCGCTGGACAAGGGGGCGGCCGCCGTCCTCTGCCGGAAGGCCCCCGACCTTCCCGGCCCCTGGCTGACGGCGGAGGACCCCCGGGCCGCCCTGGCTCTGATCTCCGCCAACTGGTTCGGCCGCCCGGCGGATTCCCTCACCTGCGTGGCCGTCACCGGCACCAACGGCAAAACCACCACCACCTACCTCCTCAAGGCGGTGCTGGAGGGGGCGCTGGGGGCCAAGGTAGGGCTCATCGGCACCAATCAGAACATGATCGGCGGCCGGGCGCTCCCCGCCAGCCGTACCACCCCGGAGTCCTACGACCTCCAGGCCCTCCTCCGGGCCATGGCCGACGCCGGCTGCACCCATGTGGTGATGGAGGCCTCCTCCATCGCCCTGGTCCAGCGGCGGACCTACGGCATCCGCTTTGCCGCCGGGGTGTTCACCAACCTCACCGAGGACCATCTGGACTACCACGGCACCATGGAGGACTACCGGGCGGCCAAGGCCCTGCTCTTCCGCCAGACCGACCTGGCCGTCCTCAACCTGGACGACGAGGCCGGGGCCTGGTACGCCCAACGGGTGCCCTGCCCCGTCTTTACCTACTCCGAACGGAAGGACCAGGCCGACCTGGTGGCAAAAAACGTGCGGCTTTTCCCCAGCCATGTGGAGTTCGAGGCGGTGGCCCAAAACGCCATCGGACGGGTGTTTCTGCCCATCCCCGGCGGCTTTTCCATCTACAACGCCTTGGCGGCGGCGGCCTGCGCCCTCAACCTGGGGGCGCGGATGGAGGGGATCGTCACCGCCCTCCGCTCCGCCCCCGGCGTGAAGGGCCGGGTGGAGGTGGTGCCGGTGCCGGAGGCCTATACCGTCATCATCGACTACGCCCACACCCCCGACGCCCTGGAGAACATCCTCACCACCGTCCGGGACCTGACCGACCGGCGGGTGCTCTGCCTCTTCGGCTGCGGCGGCGACCGGGACCGGACCAAGCGGCCGGTGATGGGGGGCATCGCCGCCGCCCTGGCCGACCTGGTGGTGGTGACCTCCGACAACCCCCGCACCGAGGAGCCCATGGACATCCTGGACGACATCCTCCGGGGCATGGAGGGGACGGAGACCCCCGTGGTGGTGGAGCCTGACCGGACCGCCGCCATCCGCCGGGTCCTGTCCCTGGCCCGGGCGGGAGACGTGGTGGTGCTGGCGGGAAAGGGCCACGAGACCTACCAGGAGGTGGGGGAGGAGCGCCTTCCCCTGGACGAGCGGGAGGTGGTGGCCGGTTACTTCGCCCGGCGGGGGAGCGGGCAGCGGCGGGAGCCGGTCCGGAGCCGCCGTCCGGCGGAGGGAGCCGCCCCCCTGGGACCGGGCTGAGGGGAGGTCCTGGGCACATCGCCCAGAACCGGCGGGACGCCGGCCCTGGATTTCTCATTGTGGTTCCGCCCGCGCTATGATATAATCCCCCTTTGGGATTTTCCCCGGCGGACCGGGAGGGGCCGATCCTGCCCCGTTTGGCCGCCAAGGTATCCAGGAGGTTAAAAAAATGAGAATTCTGATCGCCGCGCTCCTGTCCTTCGTGCTCTCGGCCGTGGCCGGCAAGCTGCTCATCCCCGTGCTGCGCCGGATGAAGGCCGGACAGTCCATCAAGGAGGACGGCCCCACCTGGCACATGTCCAAGCAGGGCACCCCCACCATGGGCGGGCTCATGTTCATCTTCGGCATTCTGGCCACCATCCTGCTCATCGGCTGGCCCGACCTGCTCAATGGAGATTTCCGGGCCCTCTTCGTCTTCTGCTTCGCCCTGGTCTT
>DXDV01000114.1 GCA_019115345.1 Candidatus Intestinimonas stercorigallinarum
CTGCCCATGGTCATCTTCCACCCGGACACCGAGGAGATCATCTGGTCCAACGAGCGGTTCCTCCAGCTCACCGACGAGCAGGAGCACCTCTTCGACACCACCCTCTCCGCCCTGGTGCCCGGCTTCGACACCCGGTGGCTCCTGGAGGGCAAGACGGTCTGCCCCGGCGAGGTGGTCCTGGACGACCGGCGGTTTTTGGTGTACGGCTCCCTGGTCCGCTCCGAGGAGAAGCGCAGCCGGTCCACCATGCTGGCCACCACCTACTGGGTGGAGATCACCGAGTACGCCCAGGTGAAGGAGGAGTTCTTCGCCTCCCAGCCCGTGGTGGCCATATTGCTGCTGGACAACTACGAGGACGCCATGAAGAACACCGACGAGGCCGCCCGGGCCGCCCTCCGCAGCGAGATCGACAAGCGGCTCTCGGCCTGGGTCCACCCCACCGGCGGCCTCTTCATCCGCTACGACCGGGACCGCTACCTCTTCCTCTTTGAGGAGCGCTACCTCAAGGGCTTCCAGGAGACCAAGTTCGACATCCTGGACGCCATCCACGACATCCCCGCCGCCGGGGCGGTGCCCGCCACATTGTCCATCGGCGTGGGCAAGGACGCCCCCGGCTTCCAGGAGCTCTTCGAGTACGCCTCCCTCTCCATCGAGATGGCCCTCTCCCGGGGCGGCGACCAGGCGGTGGTGAAGAACAAGTTCAACTTCGAGTTCTACGGCGGCCGGAACAAGGAGATGGAAAAGCGCACCAAGGTCAAGAGCCGGGTCATGGCAAACGCCCTGGCCGAGCTCATCGCCGATTCCTCCTACGTGTTCGTCATGGGCCACAAGTTCCCCGACCTGGACTGCATCGGCGCCTGCGCCGGGGTGTGCGCCATCGCCCGGAAGAAGGGGGTCCCCGTCCGCATCATCAAGGAGGGGGGCGCCAACCCAGCTTCCGAGATGGCCGAAAAGCTGGCCCGGGTGCCCGAGTACAAGGACACCTTTCTCTCCCCCCAGGACGCCATCATCCTGGCCGACCCCAGGACCCTGCTGGTGGTGGTGGACACCAACCGCCCCGAGCAGGTCATGAGCCAGGAGCTGCTGGAGTGCTGCACCCGGGTGGCCGTCATCGACCACCACCGCCGGGCCGCCTCCTACATCTCCAACGCCGCCCTCAACTTCCACGAGCCCTACGCCTCCTCCGCCAGCGAGCTGGTCACCGAGCTTTTGCAGTATATCCTGGAGCCCACCGACCTTTTGAAGATCGAGGCCGAGGCGGTGCTGGCCGGCATCGTGCTGGACACCAAGAACTTCACCATGCGCACCGGCACCCGGACCTTTGAGGCGGCGGCCTTCCTCCGCCGCTCCGGGGCCGACACCGGCGACGTGAAGAAGCTCTTCCAAAACGACCTGGCCGGGGTCATCTCCCGGTATGACATCATCCGCAATGCCCGGATGTACCACGGGGACATCGCCGTGACGGCGGTGGACCACCCGGTGGGCCGGGTCACCGCCGCCCAGGCCGCCGACGAGCTTTTGAACATCAGCGGCATCGACGCCTCCTTCGTCCTGGCCCCCGACGGCGACGGGGAGCGGACCATCATCTCCGCCCGCAGCATGGGCAATACCAACGTCCAGGTGGTGCTGGAGAAGCTGGGCGGCGGCGGCAACGCCGCCACCGCCGGCGCCCAGGTCCCCAATTCGGACGTAAACGCCGTTCTCCAGCAGCTCCTCCGGGCCATCGACCAGTACTTCGAGGAGGATTGAGCGGCGGGCGGCCTATGGCCGCCCGCGGACCCACGCCGCGATTCGCACCGCCCAGGCGGCGGAAAGATAGAACGCCCGCTTTTCCCGGTTCCGCCCACATAGGCCGTAACGGCCGGGGCCGGTCCCCGATGGGGGCGTAAAGACGCAGGCCGCCGCCGGACACCGCACAGCGCTCCAATTCTCAAAAGCCCCTTTTTCTTTGGATCCCAAAAACCGTTTCTTTTTCCGGCAGGGAAAAAGAAATGGGTTTTGTCATCCTCGCAAAGGGCGCGCCGAGTCGTCGCGCCCCACGAAAGGAAGCACGCTCCTTCCCCCACGTCATTCTGAGGCCGCAAGGCCGAAGAATCCGCATCCCCCGTCCAGGGGGAGCTGTAATTAAAAGGGCGCGGCTGGGAAGGCGCGCGCCGACCACCGCTTTTTTCAGCGCCGGGCGCTGATATTCCAGTTTCAAAATCAACACCCCGAAAGGATGAACGACCATGAAAGTGATCTTACAGCAGGACGTCAAGGGCCAGGGCAAGAAGGGCCAGCTCATCGAGGCCAGCGACGGCTACGCCCGCAACTTCCTGATCCCCCGGAAGCTGGCGGTCCCCGCCACCGCCGAGAACCTCAACACCATGAAGCAGCAGGAGAAGGCCAAGCAGGCCCAGGCCGCCGCCGAGAAGGCCGAGGCCCAGGCCGTGGCCGAAAAGCTCCAGGCCGTGGTGGTGAAGCTCACCGCCAAGGCGGGCGCCGGCGGCCGGCTCTTCGGCGCCGTCACCAGCAAGGAGATCTCCGACGCGCTGAAGGAGCAGCACGGCCTGGACGTGGCCAAGACCAAGATCGTCCAGGACGAGCCCATCAAGAGCTTCGGCACCTACCAGCTCAAGTGCAAGCTGGGCTACGAGGTCACCGGCACCCTCAACGTGGTGGTGGCCGAGGAGAAGTAACGAAGACCCGACCACAGACGGAAGGAGGGAGGAACATGGATGAGGAGCTGCTCACCCGGCAGCTGCCCCACTCGGTGGAGGCGGAGCAGGCGGTGCTGGGCTCCATGCTCATCGACCCCCGCTGTGTGCCGGAGGTCATCGACCAGTTGCGGCCGGACGACTTCTACCTGCGGCAGAATCAGGAGATCTACGAGACCATCT
>DXDV01000115.1 GCA_019115345.1 Candidatus Intestinimonas stercorigallinarum
CCCTGCGGGAGTCCCACTCCGCCTTTGACAACGGCTGGAGCGCCATGCTCTACGACGTGGCCTCCGACGAGTACTGCTTCTCCAAGAAGTACGACCTGCACATCATCGACCGTGTGGGCGGCGGCGACAGCTTCGGCGGCGGCCTCATCTACGCCCTGCTCACCGGCAAGTCCACCCAGGAGGCGGTGGAGTTCGCCGTGGCCGCCTCCGCCCTCAAGCACTCCATCGAGGGGGACTACAACATGGTCACCGTCTCCGAGGTGGAGAAGCTGGCCGACGGCGACGGCTCCGGCCGCATCCAGCGTTGACCTAGTCCCACCAGGAAACGGCGGTTTAGGAGGGATCTTGCATGGAACACTTCAATCCCCTGCTCAAGGAGAACCACTCGCCCCAGAAGTTCATCACCATCGGCGAGATCATGCTGCGCCTGACGCCCCCCAACTATGAGAAGATCCGCATGGCCGACAGCTTCCAGGCCAGCTACGGCGGCAGCGAGGCCAACATTGCCCTGGCCCTGGCCAATCTGGGCATCGACAGCACCTTCTTCAGCGTGGTGCCCAACAACAGCCTGGGCAAGAGCGCCGTGCGCATGCTGCGCAGCAACGACGTCCACTGCACCCCCGTCATCCTCTCCACCCCGGAGGAGACCCCCACCCACCGTCTGGGGACCTACTACCTGGAGACAGGCTACGGCATCCGGCCCAGCAAGGTCACCTACGACCGGAGGCACAGCGCCTTTGTGGAGTACGATTACAGCCAGGTGGACCTGAACGCCCTGCTGGAGGGCTTCGACTGGCTCCACCTCAGCGGCATCACCCCCGCCCTGGGCCCCGGCTGCGCCAAGCTCACCCTGGACTGCCTGGAGGTGGCCCGGGCCAAGGGCATGACCGTCAGCTTCGACGGCAATTTCCGCTCCGCCCTGTGGAGCTGGGAGGAGGCCCGGGACTTCTGCACCCGGTGCCTGCCCTACGTAGACGTGCTGCTGGGCATCGAGCCCTACCACCTCTGGCGGGACGAGGACGACCACAGCAAGGGCGACTGGAAGGACGGCGTCCCCCTGCACCCCAGCTACGAGCAGCAGGAGGAGGTCTTTGAGGCCTTTGCCCGGCGCTACCCCAACCTCAAGTGCATCGCCCGCCACGTGCGCTACGCCCACAGCGGCAGCGAAAACAGCCTGAAGGCCTTCCTGTGGTACCAGGGCCACACCTTTGAAAGCCGGCTCTTCACCTTCACCATCCTGGACCGGGTGGGGGGCGGCGACGCCTTCGCCAGCGGCCTCATCTACGCCATGATGCACGGCTACAAGCCCATGGACATGGCCAACTTCGCCGTGGCCAGCAGCGCCATCAAGCACACCATCCACGGCGACGGCAACATCACCGACGACGCGGAGACCATCCGCAGCCTGATGAATATGAACTACGACATCAAGCGCTGAGGCTCTTGCACATGATTTGACGCATTTGAACTTTTTCGACAAGCTGAGCTGAGATAAAGCCCACGGCCTCGCGCCGTGGGCTTTGTCTCATCTGTCGTAGATCCGGGAGACCACCAGCCCGCCGGTGACCTGGGCCGGTCCCGTCCCCTGGTAGAGCAGCCGGGCCTGGGCGGTGGAGGGGGAGAACTCATAATAGGTCCCCGACCCGCTCTGGAGCACGCCGGCCTGGGCCGGGGCGGCAAACTCGGATTCGGTGAGCGCGCCCTCCCCCAGCACAGGCAGGACCCCCACCGCGCCGTCCTCCTCCGGGCGGCACTGCACGGTATAGGACAGGCTGTACAGCCCCGGCTCCGTCAGCAGCACCGTGGAGGCGTCGGCGCTCAGGGAGATGCCCTCCCCCACCACGTAATAGGGGTAGAGGGCCAGGGTCTGCCCCGGCTCATACTGACCCGGCTGGACAAAAAACTGTACGGCGGCGGGCAGTCCGCTGCCCGGTCCTGTGGCCCCCGTGGCCCCGTCGGCGCCCGCCGCCCCGGTGGCCCCCGTGGGGCCGGTAGGCCCCGTGGGTCCTGTGGGTCCGGTCGCGCCCGTGGGGCCTGTGGGGCCCGTAGGTCCGGTGGGTCCTGTGGCCCCAGTGGGTCCTGTGGCCCCAGTGGGTCCCGTGGCTCCTGTGGCCCCCGTGGCTCCCGCGCCCGGCCCGGCGGGTCCGGTGGGTCCCGTGGCGCCCGTAGGCCCCGTGGCTCCCGTGGGCCCGGTGGCTCCGGTCGCCCCCGTTGGGCCGGTGGGACCTGTGGGTCCCGTAGGTCCGGTCGCGCCCGCGGGCCGCCAGCAGCGCCACGGGCAGCAGTCGGTATACATACACATAAAAAGACCTCCCGTGGCAGTGTATGCCCGGGAGGTCTCTTTGGTCTCTGGGGTCAGCGGCTGAGGACGAAGAGGTTGCCGTCGCTGACGAAGTTGGCCACGCTGTAAAGCACCAGCACCTGGTCGATCTCATTCTCGGCCACATACTGGCTCACAGGGGTCTTGTTGTAGCGGGGGTCGAAGAGGTGGACCTGGGAGAAATCGGCGGTGAGGAAGGGGGCCAGGCTGTCGGAGTAGGAGTCCCGGATGACCAGCAGCCTGGGGCCGTCGGTATTCCGGCCCTCCACCACCACCAGGGGCTTGTTGCCCCCCAGGAAGAAGGAATACTTGTCCTTGACCTCCAGCTTGCTCCAGTCGTAGAGGACTCCGGCCTCGGGCTGGCTGCCGTTCCAGGCGGTGACGGCGATCCCCTCCTCGGGGACGTAGATGTCGATGGCGTCGGGGGCCATCCACCGCACCCCGGAGCTGGAGTAGGTGGTGCCGTTGAAGTCGGTGGAGACGGTGGTCTTTTCATAGTCGCTCAGGGGAGCGGCCTCCAGCCCCATGGCCTCCATGAGGGCGGCGTAGCCGTAGTAGGCCCCCAGGCTGGTCCAGTGGTGGTCCAGCCGGTAGTAGATGTCCTCCCCCTTGTGGGCCTCCAGGGCGGCGGCTATGTCCACCCAGCGGGCCTGGGTGCTCTCCTCGGCCTGGGCCAGGATGTCCTCCTCGCTGGCGTTGGGGGCGCCGTCGGGGAGCCGGTCGGCCCACACCGACACCTTGCCGGGGATGAGGGAGAAGTACACCGGGATATCCACATTTTCCACCAATTTGTTCACATAATCCAAATTATCGGCCACCCGCTCCGGGTCGGGGGTCTCGAACCGGGAGATGAGGGTGTCCTGATCGCAGAGGTAGACCCCGTTGTTCTCCCCCTTTCCCGCCGCCCGCTCGGCCAGGGCCTTGGCGGCGATCCACTGGTCCCGAAAGACGAACTGGTCGGTGAGGTAGGTCTCAAAATCGGACATGAATTTGCCGCTGAAGAAGTCGCCGCTCTCCCCGGAGAAGGGGTCCAGGCTCAGCTTGAAGTCGCCGGCGTCCAGGGTGGGCAGCTGGGCCAGGTAGCGGTTCTCATCCTGGGAGAAGTCCCGGTCGGGGCTGATGAGGTTGGCCGCGAAGAAGAAGGCCAGAAAGCCGCAGAAAAAGACGGTGAGGAAGATGGCGTAACGTTTGGACATATCCGGGCCTCCTTTAGAAGCGGAAATAGAGGAAGGGGTTGTAGGTGGCGTCCACCAGGTAGGCGGTGGAGAGGAGGAGCCCCGCCAGCACCGCGGCGGGCAGGAGCACCTGCTCCGCCCGCCGGGGGAGCCGCCGCCACAGCCCGGCCATCAGGGGGGTGGAGGCCAGGCAGCCCGCCAGGAGGGTGGGGCCGTAGGAGGTCAGGTAGTAGCGGAAGGTCCCGTCGGCCAGTCCTCCGGCGGCCCGGCCGAACATGGCGGAGAGGTAGCCCCCCAGCTGGCCGAAGTCCTCCACGGCGAAGATGGCCCAGCTCACCAGCACCAGGAAGAGGGTGTAGAGGTGCTGGAGGACCCGGGGCCAGCGGTCGATCCACTTCCTGAGCCACAGCTTTTCCAGGATGAGGAGGACGCCGAAGTAGAGGCCCCAGAGGAGGAAGTTCCAGCTGGCGCCGTGCCAGAGGCCGGTGAGGGCCCAGACCACCATCAGGTTGAAGCACAGCCGCCCCACGCTCACCCGGTTGCCCCCCATGGGGATATAGACGTACTCCCGGAACCAGGAGCCCAGGGAGATGTGCCAGCGCCGCCAGAACTCGGTGACGGAGCGGGAGATATAGGGGTAGTCGAAGTTCTTCAAAAACT
>DXDV01000116.1 GCA_019115345.1 Candidatus Intestinimonas stercorigallinarum
GGCCATCTCCAAGAAAAAGAAGGCCCAGATCGAGAAGGAGCGGCAGGCCTTCATCTACGGGGACAAGGAGCGGTACATCCCCGGCTGCATCGCCCTGGGCATCCCGGAGCAGACCGGCCAGGACATCTACGACGAGATCTACGACTTTGCCAACTACGCCTTTAACAAGGCCCACGCCGTCAGCTACGCCATCGTCTGCTACCAGACGGCCTGGTTCAAGTGCCATTACCCCCGGGAGTATATGGCCGCCCTCCTCACCTCGGTGCTGGACTCCCAGGCCAAGGTGGCCGAGTACATCGGCGAGTGCCGGGACAACGGCATCGACCTGCTGCCCCCCGACATCAACGCCTCCGGCGCCGACTTTACCGTGGAGGGGGAGAACCTGCGCTTCGGCCTGGTGGCGGTGAAGGGGGTGGGCCGGGGCGTCATTCTGGACCTGCTGGCCGAGCGGGAGCGGGGCGGGCCCTTCACCTCCTACGCCGACTTCTGCCAGCGCATGGGGGACGCCGACCTCAACCGCCGGGTGGCCGAGAGCCTCATCAAATGCGGGGCCTTCGACAGCCTGGGCTACCGCCGGTCCCAGCTCCTGGCGGTGTGCGGCCAGGTGCTCGACAGCGTGGCCCAGCAGCGGAGAAAGAATCTGGAGGGGCAGTTCGACCTCTTCGGCGGCGGGGGAGAGGAGCCCTCGGCGGTGGCCGACCCGCCCCTGCCCAACCTGCCCGAGTTCTCCCGGCAGGAGCGGATGGCCATGGAGAAGGAGACCACCGGCCTCTACCTCACCGGGCACCCCATGGACGAGTACCGGCAGGCCGCCCGGGCGGTCAACGCCGCCCCCATGGGGGCCATCCTGGCCGACTTCGCCAAGGAGGGAGGTCCCGACACCTATCGGGACGAGCAGCGGGTGACTCTGGCGGGGGTGGTGGCCGCCGCCAAGACCAAGACCACCCGAAACAACTCCCTCATGTGCTATGTCACCCTGGAGGACGACACCGGCTCCATGGAGCTGCTGGTCTTTGCCCGGACCCTGAGCACCTGCGGTCCGCTCCTCCGGGAGAACACTCCTGTGTGGGTCACCGGCCGCCTGTCTGTCCGGGATGAGAAGGCCCCTCAGCTGCTGGTGGACGAGGTCCATCCCCTGGGCGGCGGGGAGGCGGCGGCCGCCCCCGCGGCCAAAGGCCAGGGAGGGGGCACCCTCTATCTTCGCCTGGCGGCGGAGGGAGGGCCTGTCTGGGAACGGCTTCAGAAGATCTTCCTCATGTTTCCGGGTACGGAGAAGGTGGTGTTCTTCTTCTCCGACAGCGGCCGGAAACGCCGGGGAGAGTGCGTGTTCCATCCCGCCCTCCTGCGGGAGCTGGAGGAGCTGCTGGGACCGGAGAACGTGGTCCTGCGGCAGCCGAAACAGGCGGGCGGCTGACACGATCTGAACAGGAAAAACACTTTACAACTGCGAGGCATCTATGAAAAAACTGGTCTCCCTGCTCTTCCACCGGGTGGTGCTGGTGGCGGTGTTCCTCGTCATCCAGATCGCGGTGCTGGTGGTCATGCTGCTGCGGTTCAACGAGTTCTTCCTGCCCTTTTATGGGGTGTGCGTGGCTCTGAGCGTGGCGGCGGTCTTTTGGATCGTCAACCGGAGCAGCGAACCGGCCTACAAGATCGCCTGGATCGTGCCCATCCTGATCTTTCCCATCTTCGGCGGGCTCTTTTACCTTCTCTTCGGCGGCAGCCGCCTGAGCAAGCGGACCCGGCGGAAGATGGAGGGCATGGACCGGAAGATGCTGGAGGTGCTGGGGCCGGACTTCAAGGCGGAGAGCATCATCCACTTTGGGGAGGACGCCGTCCACCAGGCCCGGTATCTGGAGCACGTGGCCCACTGCCCCGTCTACGGCGGCACTGAGACGGAGTACTTCCCTCTGGGGGAGGACTGCTTTGCCCGGATGGTGGAGGAGCTGAAGAAGGCGGAGCGGTATATCTTTTTGGAGTATTTCATCATCGAGGACGGGGTCATGTGGGATACCATCCTGGATATCCTCACCGAGAAGGTGCGGGCCGGGGTGGATGTGCGGGTGATGTACGACGACATCGGCTCCATGTTCACCCTGCCCCGGGATTACGCCGTCGAGCTGGAGAAGCGCACCGGCATCCAGTGCTGTGTGTTCAATCCCTTCGTGCCCATTTTGTCCCTGCGGCTCAACAACCGGGACCACCGGAAGATCCTGGTCATCGACGGAAAGGTGGCCTTCACCGGGGGGATCAACCTGGCCGACGAGTATATCAACCAAAAGGTCCGCTACGGCCACTGGAAGGACAGCGCCATCCTGGTCCGGGGGGAGGCGGCCTGGAGCATGACGGTGATGTTCCTCACCCTCTGGGACTACACCCGAGAGGTGGGGGACGAGAACTACGACGACTTCCGGCCCGTGTGGCGGGAGAGGGTGGAGGGACAGGGCTTTGTCCAGCCCTATACCGACAACCCCCTGGACCAGGAGGCGGTGGGCCAGTCGGTC
>DXDV01000014.1 GCA_019115345.1 Candidatus Intestinimonas stercorigallinarum
TACCAAATTTCGCTACCTCTTACTTTCTGCGTATTTTTAACGCGCTCAAAATCCATTTGCTTGGGAAAAAGACCTTTGCTTTGCAGTTACCACTTGAACAAGCTGTGACACATTCGGTTCCGTCGTTCGCGATCATTCGCTAGAGGTTTGCCGTGTGCGGTCTCACTTCAGTGAGTGCTGTTAGGGAACGTGCTGCGCTGGATCTTTTCTTGGGTCGGGACATTCAACGCGGTGGGCGCCGCCTAGGTTCGACACCCAGGATGGGAAGTTGCTGTTGTACCAGCTAGTACATCGGACTCACCTCATCCTTTCTGGCTATATAATACAACAAGGGTGGGAAAATGTCAAGGGCTTTTGTGAAAAAACCAAAAAGTTTAGAGGGCCGGCCTTTGCGTCTGGCGTGCAGCGTGTGACATGGGGCGCCGTCTCGCGGAGGGGATACAAAAACCCGCCGGGGCATGGGCCCGCGGCGGGTTTGGACGGCTGGACGGGCGGCGTCAGTTGCCGGCGCCCAGCTGGAAGGACGCGCACTCGGTGGAGCCGCAGTCGGTCACCTTGCTCTGGCAGCTCCCCACCCGGATGGCGTTGAGGGTGCAGTGGTTCTTCTCCTTGCAGTGGTGGGCGCAGCTGTTCACGGTGCAGGCGATGCTGGGATTGGTGTTCTTCTGTTCCATCATGGAAATGCCTCCTTTTTTGGTGCGCTTCAGGTCCGGCGAACCGGAAAGACAGAGAGCCATCGGAGTTCGCCGTGGGTAGTATGCGCCCAGGCCGGGAGAATTATGCGCCGTCCTGCTCCTCCTCGGAAGGCACCACCTGGGGAATGAAGCGCCGGGCAAACCGGCCCTTGCCGCGGGATTTCACATAGAAAAAGCCGATGATGGAAAAAACCACCGCGCCGATAAAGTTGACGAAGAGGTCCTTCATGGTGTCCAGGATGCCCACGTCCAGGTAGCCGCCCAGGCCCAGGGACCTCTGGGCGCCGTCGGCGGTGACCACGATGACGTCGGTGATGTCGTGGATGGCGGTGGGGTGGTTGCCCCCCGCCGGGTCCAGCATCACCGAGGAGATGGTGTGGACCACCGTGTCCTTCTGCATGTCCAGGAGGAAGAGGTGGTCCATCAGCGCCTCGAAGAACTCCCACAGCACCCCGATGGTCATGGAAAAGCAAAAGGCGGTGATGGCCAGGAAGAGGGGGGAGAGCTGGATGGAAAACCGCTCGCTGCGGTTGAGGATGTCCACCAGGGCGAAGCCGATGGCGGCGCAGAGGAAGCCGTTGATGGTGTGGAGCATGGTGTCCCAGTAGGGGAAGGTGATATAGTAGGCCTGGATCTCCCCCAGGATCTCCGCCGCGAAGATGAAGAGCATGATGATGACCTCCAGCGTATCCGGCAGGTCAACGTGGATCTTCCGCTCGATGAAGGTGGGCACCAGGAAGAGCAGGAGGGTGAGCACACACAGAAAGACGTTTTCAAAGTTGCGGTTGAAGATCTGGGCGATCATCACCAGGATGACCACCAGACGCAAGGTCACATAGAGGGTGGCCACCACGCCCTTCTTGGCCCGCAGGGCCTCGACGGTGCTGCGCGGGGAGTTGGGGGATCTGGACGGTTTCTTTCGCGGCATGGGCGAGCTCCTTTCCGTGTCTGCGGGAGATGCGGCGGTTCAGGTAGAAGCATCTTATCACAATTGCCCGTCCGGCGCAACTGTGGACCGCCGGGCGCATAGACTGTCCTGAGGTGATCGTGTTGGACCTAAAGGGAAATCAGATCCTGGTGGGGGAGCTTCTGGACGACCCCGCCGCCCGGGCCGTGTTTCAGCGGCGCTTCGGCAAGCTCCTCAAGCACCCCATGGTGCCCGCCGCCCGGAGCCTGAGCCTGGAGCAGCTGCTGGGCTTTGCCAAGCTCTACTTACCAAAGCCGGTGATCCAGGATACCCTGGAGGAGCTGCGGCGGCTGTAAACGGACGCGCGCCCATCCCGATGTTCGGGATGGGCGCGTCGCTTTTGCGGGAAGGGCTCAGGGGGCGGCGGGGCCTCCGTTGAGCCGGTAGCCCGCCCCCCAGACGGTCTCGATGAGCTTGGGATGGGCGGGGTCGTCCTCGATCTTCTCCCGGATGCGGCCGATGTGGACGGTGACGGTGGCGCTGTCCCCCACATAGTCGTAGCCCCAGATGGTCTCGAAGAGCCGCTCCTTGGAAAAGACGATGTTGGGGTTCTCCGCCAGGAATTTGAGGAGCATGAACTCCCGGTTGGGCATCTTGATCTCCCGGCCGGCCTTGCAGACCTTCCAGCTCCGGGGGAAGATCTCCACGTCCCCCACGGTGATGACCTCGTCTCCGGCGGCCTTTTTCCCGGCGGCGCCGGTGAGCCGGGCGTAGCGGCTCAGATGGGCCTTCACCCGGGCCACCAGCTCGGCGGGGTCGAAGGGCTTGGCGATGTAGTCGTCGGCCCCCAGGCCCAGGCCCCGGATCTTGTCCACCGAGTCGGTGCGGGCGGTGACCATCAGGATGGGGACGTCCACCCGGTCCCGCACCCGGCGGCACACGTCGTAGCCGTTGCAGCCGGGGAGCATCAGGTCCAGGAGCACAAGGTCGAACTCCCCGGTGAGGGCGGCGGCCACCGCCGCCTCCCCGTTGCTTACCGTCCGGGTCTGGAAGCCCTCGATCTCCAGGTAGTCCCGCTCCAGCATGGCGATCTCGTTGTCGTCCTCCACGATGAGAATATTAGGCACGGATCCCGTCCTCCTCACAGGGAAGCGCCAGGTCAAAGACCAGTCCCCCGTCGTTGCGGGCGGAGATGGTCCCGCCGTGGGCCTCCACGATGTATTTGACGATGTACAGCCCCAGGCCGCTGCCCTCGCCGCCCTGGCTCCCCCGGGACTGGTCCCCCCGCCAGAACTGCTCGAAGAGGTGGGGGAGGTCCTCCTCGGGCACTCCGCTGCCGTTGTCGGCAAAGCGCAGGCGCTCCCGGTTCCGCTCCCGCCAGACGGTGAGGGTGAGGACCAGGGCCTCGGCCCCGGCGTAGCGCAGGGCGTTGTCGGTGAGGTTGGTGAGCACCCGGTACATCTGCTCGGTGTCGATGCGCACCGGGTGGGGGGCCGGCGTTCCCTTGAGCCGGATGGTCCCGCCCCGCTGCTCCAGCTCTCCGGCGGTGTCCCGGACGAAACCCTCCACGAAGCTCCACAGGTCGGCGGACACCGGGAAGAGGGGCAGGTTCCCCGTCTCCAGCTTGGAGAAGTAGAAGAGCCGCTGGAGGAGCACGTCCATGTCGCAGGCCTTCCGGTAGGCGATGTCCAGATACTGGGCCTGCTTCTCCGGGGTGTTGGCCACCCCGTCCCGGAGGCCCTTGAGGTAGCCCTTCACCGAGGTGAGGGGGGTGCGCAGGTCGTGGGAGATGCCGGCCACCAGGTCGGTGCGGGCCCGCTCGTAGGCGGCGTTCTTTTCCCGCTCCAGCAGCAGGTGGCGCTGCATGTGCTCAAAGGCGGCGCACACCGCCGTGAACTCGTCCTGGCCGTCGTACCCCACGCCCTGGGAGTAGTCTCCCGCCTCGATCCGCCGGGCGGCGGCGGTGAGGGCGTTCACCGGCCGGAGGATGTGCTTGACCTGGAAGTGGGTGGAGAGCATGGAGAGCAGCACGATGACCACGATGGTGGTGGCCCCGATGATGAGCACCGACAGCAGCAACGCCTCGGTCTGGAGCCGCTGCCGCCCAAAGACCTTGGGCACGCTGGGCTCCCCCATGGCGAAGATGGCGTAGGGGCCCGCCCGCATGCCCACCACCGAGGCAGACCCCATCCACAGGGCGGTGGGTTCCTCGGTGGGCCAGTGCTCGTCCAGCGGCAGCTGATGGACCATCTCCCACTGGATGTGGGACATGGAGGAGTAGACCTCGCTGCTTCCAATGCAGACATAGAGGGCGTAGCCCAGGTTCCGGAGCTGTCCGTCCAGGTCGTGCCAGCCGGTGCGCTCCTGCTGCCAGTCCTCCAGCAGGCTCTGGACCTCCGGGAGGCTGCCGTCCGCAGGCGGGGGGGCGTCCCGATAGGAGGAGCTCACCCGCCGGATCACCAGGCCGCTGACGGCCAGCAGGACGATGAGGGCCAGCAGGACCACCACGGCGTTATAGAGAAAGATCCTCCGTTTCATGGGCCAACCTCCTCACATTACCCGGGAAGGACCCGGTCAATGACAGCAGTATACACCGGATGCGTAAACAGGGAGAGGGGAAAATCTAAACTTTTCAGAAACTTGCGGCCCCTCTCCCCGGCGGGATCAGCGGAAGATGGCGTTGGAGGTGTCCACGCTGTGGCCGCAGCGGTTGTCGATGTCGGCGCCGTTGCCGGAGAAGGTGGTGCCGTCGAAGTAGAGCGTCATGTCGGTGGGCACGCTCATCAGCAGCACGGCGGTGCCGTTGTCCGTGAAGGTGTTGTCAAAGTAGCGGTCATCGGAGGCCGACTGGCCGGTGCTGTTGAAGAGGAAGCCCACCTCATTGCCGGTGAAGGTGCACTCGGTGACGTTGACCCAGGCGCCCCCCTGGGTCAGCAGGCCGGTCTGGTAGCCGGTGAAGGAGCAGCCCACGGCCCACGCCTTTTGGGAGGCGGTGATGCCGGTGTTGGAGCCGTTCCCCACAAAGTCCATGTCGTAGAAGCAGCTGATCCAGTTGTAGCGGCCTGTCTCCAGCATGGTCACGCTGCCCGTCAAGGTGGTGCGCCCCGCCTCGCCGGCGGAGCCGTGGAGCTCGAAGGAGCGGCCGGGCAGCTCCAGGTCCCCCTCGTAGGTCACGGACGGCAGGTAGAGGAGCACCTTGTCAGAGGGAGAGACCTGGGCGGCGATGTGGTCCATCAGGTCCTGGAGCTCCTCCAGGGTGTCCATGGGGTAGTCCTCCCAGTGGTACTCGTGGGTGAGGATGGGGGTGATGTGGAGGTTCTGCCGCACGCGGATGAGGTCCCCGTTGGCCATCTGAACGGTCCACACCACCTGGGGCTCTCCGGAGCCGCCGGTGAAGTCCAGGTAGGACACCATGGCGGCGTCGGGGGAGTAGTCGTCGTGGCTGGGGACGGTGGCGGTGAGGGGGGCCTCGGCGGTCTCGTCCTGGACCACCTCCACGGCGACCTGTTCCACCAGCGGCTCGAACTCCGCCCAGGCGTCCTGGCCGGTGGCGGCGTCGTTGACGTACCACCGGGAGGGCCAGCGGTGCTGCTTCCCCGGCACGCCCTGCTGGTAGATGTCCGGGGCGGGCATGCAGCGGTCGTTGGGCCAGGCCACCAGCAGCTGGTAGGTCTTGTCCCCGGTCTCGTAGTACACCTCGCCCACCCCGTCAAACTCCTGGGGGACGTAGTGCCGCTGCCGCTGCCGGAGCCCCATCCCGGCGGCGGCCACCGCCGCCAGGACCACCAGGCCCAGCAGCAGCTTTTTCTTCCAGGGGACAGGCTTCCTCGCTGCCTTCCGGGGCTGGACGCTCTGGGCGCAGTGGGGGCAGAAGGCGGCGTGTTCCGGCAGGGAAGCGCCGCAGTGGGGGCATTTGTGTTCCATCGTCCTCTCTCCTTTTACGGTTCAAACATGACCTGGGACATGTCGGTGGGCTGCTCGCAGCGGTTGTCGATGCTCTGCCCGTTGCCCCGGAACACCGACCCCCGGAAGTCGAGGGTCACATCGGTGGGCACGTTGTCCAGCCGCACCCCCACGTCGTTGCCCATAAAGAGGTTGTCGTTGAACATGGAGTGGTTGGCGTACTCCCCGGCGCTGTCGAAGCGGAAGCCGGTGCCATTGTACCGGAAGGTACAGCCGATGACGTTGGCCCAGCTGTTGCCATAGGCCAGCACAGCGGTGTCCCAGCCGGTGAAGGTGCAGTTGGTGGCCCGGAAGGGGGCGGAGCCGGCCAGGCTGGTGCCGCCGCCGCTCCCGGCGAAGTCGATGTCATAGAGGTAGGAGATCCCCGCGTAAGAGGCCAGGATGTGGACCGTGCCGGTAAAGGTGGTCCGGTTCCCGTCCGGATCGGTGGAGCCGTACAGATTGACGCTCCGGTCCTGGATGGTGACGCCCCCCGCATAGGTGACCGGGGGCAGGTGGAGGTTCACCACGGCCGTATCCTCCACCTGGCCGCTGATGCTGTCGATGAGGGCCTGGAGCTCCTCCGCCGTGTCCATGGGGTGGTCCTCCGGATGGTAGTCGTACACCGGGATGGGGGTCACCTCATAGGTCTGCCGGAGAACAATGGTATCCCCGTTTTTCATGGAAAAGGTCCACACCAGCTCCGCCGTGCCGCTCTCTCCGGTGAAGTCGATGAGGGAGAGGAGGGGGCACTCGGGGGTCCCGGGGTTGTAGGCGGGCTGGGAGCATACGAAGGGGGAGGGGCTGTCCTCCTGGCCGGTAAAGGCCGCGCTGACCTCCTCCACCTCGGCCAGGAAGGCCTCCGAGGCGTCCTGGCCGGTGGCGGCGTCGTTGACAAACAGCCGGGAGGGGACCCGGTACTGACCATCGGGCTCGCCCGGGATGGTCATCTCCGGCACGGGGACGCAGCGGTCCACGCTTTGGGTGAGCAGGAGCTGATAGTCCCCGTAGAGAACTTCCCCGTAACCTTTATAGACCTTGGGTCCGAGGGCCAGCCACAGCACGGTACCCACGGCGGCCAGTACCGCCAGGCCCAGCAGGCCCAGCAGCTTTTTCAGCAGGGGGACCGGCTTTTTTGTCTCTCTCCGTGGATGGACGTCCCGGGCACAGTGGGGGCAGAAGACCGCGTCTTCCGGCAGGTCCGCCCCGCAGTGGGGGCATTTGTATTCCATGGCTTACCCCCCGTTCCCCTGGTGGTCCAGCATGGTGTAGCCCAGCAGGCCGTAGTCCTCGTCCAGCAGCAGATAGCACCGCCACCGGCCCTCGCTGGGCAGGAACTCCTCCAGCCGCTGGATCTCCCGGCACCGGCGGGGCAGGTCGGAGGCGTGGAGGGCGTGCCACAGGTGGTAGATCTGGGCGTCGTCCTCCCGCAGCACCGGGCCCCGGCCGGTGTTGTAGCCGCTCAGGAACCACACCACGCCGGAGCTCTCGATCTCCTCCGGCGGGATGTAGTGGGAAAAGTCCTCCTCCCAGCTCTCCTCGAAGGCGGAGAGCTGCTCCTCATAGAGCTCCGTGAAGTCGTAGCCGCAGGACACCACGTCCATCTGCCACTGCCCCTCCGACACCTGGACGGGCTCCCCGATGAAGTAGCCCATCAGGTGGGTGTTGCGGTCAAACAGCAGCAGGCACACCCGGGTGCCGGAGCTGCTGGCGCGGAACATGCCCCACTCCTCGTCGGTGCCCTCGGCCCCCCGGGTCGCCACCAGGTTGGCCATCTGGAAATTTTCCATCAGGTAGTCGTCGATGCTGTCGCTGGTGGTGGAGGTGGTGCTGAAGTTGATGCCGGAGAGCAGGGGGAAGTGCGTCCGCAGGTGGTCGGGGGTCACCTTGACCTTGCCGTCCTCGTCCTCCTGAAAGAGCACCGCCGTGGCCTCCCCGGCGGGGAGACCGGCGGCGGGCCTCTCCGGCAGGCGCCAGGCCACCAGGGGGACGGCCGCCAGCAGGAGCAGGACCACGGCCCATTTCAGCCCCTTCCGCCATGCGCGGGCCGGGGCCTTCACCGGCTTTCTGGCCCGGACGCTCCGGGCGCAGCGGAGACAGAAGGAGGCGACTTCCGGCAGAGCGACGCCGCAGTGTGGGCATTTATGTTCCATAGAGGTCGTCCCTTTCATGCAAAGGTCGCGTAGGAAATGTTAATGGGATAGCCGGACGGGTTGTGGATGTTGCCGCCGTTGCCTGAGAATCGGCAGTTCCGGAAGTTGATCTCCTTGGCTCGGGGCACCCGCACCAGGTCTACGGCGATCTCATTGCGGAGGAAGGTGTTTCCCTCAAAAGAGCTGTAATTAAAGTAGTCCCCGGCGCTGTCGAAGCAAAAGCCCACGCCGTTGTCCTCAAACCAGCAGCCCACCGGGTCGGCCCAGTGTACGCCGCCCACCAGCAGTCCGGTGTCCCAGCCGTAGAAGCCGCAGTTTTTCACACTGGCGTCCGCCTCCACCATGAGGCCGGTGCCGGCGCCGTCGCCCCGGAATTCGACGTTTTCCACGGTGCTCCGCCCGCCATTCTCCGGCGTCACCGCCACCGGACCCAGGAAGGCGGTGCGCTTGTTCTGCTCATCCACGCTCCCATAGAGGTTGATGGGCCGCCCATCCAGGGTGAGTCCGCCTTCATAGTGGACCGGGGGCAGGTACAAATTCACCACCGTGGGCAGGGGGACCTCCTCCTCGATCTGGTCCACCAGGGCCTGGAGGTCCTCGATGGTGTCCATCGCGTGGTCCTCCGGATAGAAGTCCAGGGTGTCCACCGGCGCAAGGCTCAGCCCCTGGCGCAGGACGATGGTGTCCCCGTTTTTCATGCGGAGGGTCCACGCCAGCTCCGCCGGACCCAGGCTCTGGCCGGTAAAGCTGACCACGGAGAGGAGGAGACCCTCCGTGGCCGGGTCGCCCGGATACTCCGGCTGGAGCCAGGTGACGGGGGAGGGGCTGTCCGGCGGCTGCTCCACCTGGATGAAGCAGGAATCCAGATGCTGGTTGAACATCTGTCCGGCGTCCACGCCGGTGTCCACGTGGGTGATGAAGAGCTTGGCCGCCCGGTCATAGCGCCCGTCGGCCTCCACCTGCACGGTGTACTCCGGCTCCGGCGTGGGGTCGTTGCGGAAGGTGACGGCCAGGTGGTAGTCATTGCCGTTTATGGTGTAGATGAGCTCCCCCCAGGCGTCGTACACGTCGGGCGTAACGGCGTCGTACAGCATCGCGGCCAGCAGGACCAGCGCCGCCAGGACCCCGAAGCGCCTGAGCCGCCTTTGCCAGCGGCGGGAGGGGGCGCGGGGCGCCTGGCGGATGTGGACGTCCCGGGCGCAGCGGGGACAGAAGGAGGCCGCCTCCGGCAGGGAAGCGCCGCAGTGAGGACAGGTCTTGCCGGCCATGTTACAGGGCCTCCATCAGCCGCAGCACGTTCTTGTAGCGCCGCTGGGGGTTGACGTGGGTGCAGCGGTCCACGATGCGGCCCATCCGCCCCTCCACCAGGTGGCGGGAGGGGTGCTCCCCGGTGAGCATCACGTTGATGAGGATGCCCAGAGAGTAGATGTCGGACCGGCCGTCGGTCTGGGACAGGCCGTACTGCTCCGGGGCGGCGAAGCCGGTGGTGCCCAGCACCTGGGTGTCCGCCCGGTGGTCGGGCTTGTGGAGGCGGGCGGCGTCAAAGTCGATCAGGACGGCCTCCCCGCCCCGGAGAATGACGTTCTCCGGCTTCACGTCCCGGTGGACCGCCCCCAGGGAGTGGAGCGCCCACAGGGCCCGGCACAGCTGCCCGGCCACCCGCCGGGTCTCCCGGGGGGAGAACCGGCCGCCCCGCAGGAGAAAGTCCAGGGTGTCCCCCTGGATGAACTCCTCCAGCACCAGGTTGTCCTCCCCCCGGCTGGCGGTCTCCAGCACCTGGGGCAGGTTGGGACACTCAAAGCCCAGCAGGGCCCGGTACACCTCGGCGCTGCCCCGGAACCGGCGCAGGACGAACCAGCGCCCGGAAGCCCGGTGGCGCACCAGCTCCACCGTCCCCCGGGGGCTCTCTTTCATCAGCCGGACGGGCTCAAATTCCTCCCGCAGCGCGGTCAGCAGCCACTGGTATATGGCGGCCACCCCCCAAAATTTCCCCCGGCAAACCGCCCGCGGCATCTTGCCTCCGGGGAAAAAGTATTGTAAACTTAGTATACTGAAATTCTCTTTGGAAGTAAAGGGGGCGGTCCGCTTGCAGACCAAGACCACCGGCGACCTGCTGCGGGAGCTGTACGCGCAGCCCGACCTGGGCGCCTATCTGGACCGGAACGGGCCCTATTTCTCCCACCAGGGCCTGAGCGAGCTGCTGGAGGCGGCCTACGCCCGGTGCCCCTTCTCCAAAGCGGCCCTCGCCCGCCGGTCCGACATGAGCGAGATCTATGTGTATCAGGTGTTCTCCGGCCGGCGGCACCCCTCCCGGGACCGGCTGCTGTCCCTGTGCGTCGGAATGGGCGCCGCCCTGGACGAGACCCAGGCCATCCTGCGGGCCGCCTCCTTCAGCGAGCTGTACCCCCGGCTGGCGCGGGACGCCATCATCGCCCACGGCATCGTCCACGGCGCGGGCCTGGAGCAGATCAACAACGACCTGCTCACCCGAGGAGAGCCGCCTTTGTGCTGAGCGGCGCGGTATCCGCCCCCGAAAGGGGGCGTTTTTTTGCGCGGCGGCGGCAAGAAGCCTGCAGCTTTTTCCCCGGTATCTCCGTATTATCATTAGACCGGAAAAGGAGGCGGTGACATGGAGCGAGAGGAAGCGGAGCGGCTGGTGGAGCGGCACGGCCCGGCGGTGTACCGGCTGGCCTTTGCCCGCACGGGAAACCGGGCGGACGCGGAGGACGTGACCCAGGAGACCTTTCTGCGCCTGGTGCGGGCCGCCCCGGTGTTCCAAAGCGCGGCCCACGAAAAGGCGTGGCTGCTGCGGGTGGCCGCCCGCTGCTCGTCGGACCTGTTCCGTGCCCCCTGGAGGCGGCGGGAGCGCCCCCTGGACGAGGCGGCGGGATTGACCGCCCCGCCCTCGGAGGAGCCGGACGGCCGCGTGCTGGAGGCGGTGCGGGCCCTGCCGGAGAAGTACCGGCTGGCGGTGCATCTGTTTTACTACGAGGGCTATTCCATTTCAGAGGCGGCAGCCATTCTGGGCCGCCGGGAGAGCACGGTGAGGGCCCAGCTGTGCCGGGCCCGGGCCATGCTGCGGGACAGATTGGAGGAGGAACCGATATGATCCAGCAGGAATATCGGCGGGAGATGGATCGGATCGAGCTGACGGAGGGCCAGCGGGCGCGTCTGGTCCGGGCCATGGTTCAAAGGAACCCCCGGCCGCGGCGGTTCCCGGCGCGGGCCCTGGCGGCCGCGGCGCTGATCTGCGCCGCGCTCACCACCTCCGCCCTGGCCCTGTCCCCCGCCTTACGGGACAGTCTAGCCCGGGCGCTGGGCTCCTTCGCCCCTTACAGCCAGGCGGTGGAGGGGGCCGCGGCGGTGGACCAGAACGTGGAGGTCCGGGTGGTGTCGGCGGTGACCGACCGATACCGGGTCAAGCTTTATGTGGAAGTGACCGACCGGACGGGGGAGCGGATCGTAGACGACCAGACCAGCCTGCGGGCTTGGGTCGTGCGGGAGACCGGGGAGGACGGACTGCGCGGCCGCTGTGTAGAGTACGACCCGGAGACTTGCACGGCGCTGTTCGAGCTGGACGGAAATCAGGAGGGCGCCAGCGGCACGGCCGAGGAGCTGACCATGCGGATCACCCGGATCCAGCCCCGGCAGTACCATGAATACACCACGGATACCGGAGCCATGGCGCAGGCGCTGTCCCCGGACTACGCCCGCGCCATGAAATTGGGGACAGGGGAAACGGTTCTGGCCCCAGGGCAGACGCCGCTGGAGATCCCGGGCCTGGAGCGGGCCGCCCTGTCCTCCATGGGGTTCCTCCCGGACGGGAGCTTCCATACCCTCTTCCGGCTGCCGGAGGGGGCCGTGCTGGAGCAGGGCGGAGTGGACGGAAGCTATATGTATCCTGAGCTGCTGGTCAACGGGGAACCCCCCGGCGGTGCCTTTGAGACCTACTGCTTTGAGCAGGACGGCGTCCCCTATTTTGGCGCCGCCTTTTCCCCGGTCGCGCCCGGCAACCTGGCCGGCATCTCCTTTGCCGGGGTCGGCGGGGAGGTCGTGCTGGAGCCCGGGATCGAGGGGGTCTGGGAGATCCCGTTCCAGGTGGAAAACATGGAAGCCCTGGAGCTGGAGCTGACCGGAACGGCCGGCGGGGCCTCCCGCCCCGCCCGGCTGGTCCTGACCCCGCTGGGCGCCACGATCACCGGAGGTTACGACAGCGGCTACTGGGGAGGAAAATCCTTCGCGGTGGTCTATGAAGACGGGAGCCGCATGGATCAGACCGCCGTTGAGGCGGGCCGTATGTCCCCGGAGGGGACCTGCGTTCTGGGCAACTGGACCTTTGGGGAGCTGGTGGACCTGGGAAAAGCCGCCGCCCTGGAGCTCGGGGACTGGTACATTCCCCTCGCCGGTCCGGACGCGGGCGAGGCGCGGCCCAAATGACCCAGCGAAAACACGGCCCCCGGATGCGCTTCATCCGGGGGCCGTATCCTTTGTTCGGCGCTCAGAAGAACACCTGCTTGTCCGCCGGAGCGGCGGAGGCGATGAGCCGGCCCCTGCGGTAGCTGCGCAGAACGGCGGCGTCATAGTTCAACGCGTCGTACCAGTCCTTGGCGTCCAGGATGACGAAGCTGGCGTCCTTCCCCGCCCCGATGCCGTAGCTCTCCCCCAGGTGGAGGGTGCGGGCGGCGTTGTCGGTGACGAACTTGTAGGAGTTCACGATCTCCTCATAGCCCAGCATGTGGCCGGTGTACAGCCCCATGAACACCTGGTCCCGCATCTTGCCGTTGCCCAGAGGGTTCCAGGGGTCGAAGATGTCGTCGGAGCCGAAGGAGACATTGATGCCCTCGGCGGTGAGCTCCTTCACCCGGGTCATGCTCCGGCGCTTGGGGTAGGTGTCCGCCCGGCCGCCCAGGTGGACGTTGACGCAGGGGTTGGCCACGAAGTTCATGCCGGACAGCTTCAGGACCCGCATGAGCCGGATCACATAGGCGTTGTTATAGCTGTGCATGGCGGTGGTGTGGGAGGCGGTGACCATGTCCCCCATCCCCGTCTCATAGGCCCGGGTGGCCACCGTCTCCAGGCCCCGGGAGGTCTCGTCGTCGATCTCGTCACAGTGGACGTCGATCAGCTTGCCGTACTTCTGGGCCAGTTCAAAGCAGATGTTCAGGGACTCCACCGAGTACTCCCGGGTGAACTCGAAGTGGGGGATGGCGCCGGCGGCGTCGGCCCCCAGCTTCAGGGCCTGCTCCAGCAGCTCCTTCCCGTGGGGATAGCTGAGGATGCCGTACTGGGGGAAGGCCACGATCTGGATGTCCATGAACTCCCGGACCTCCTCCCGCAGCTCCAGGAGGGCCTCCAGG
>DXDV01000117.1 GCA_019115345.1 Candidatus Intestinimonas stercorigallinarum
GCTTCTTTGTGTGGGGCGCGACGACCCCGGCGCGCCCGCGGCACTGCATTGCGGGGCTGGCGTAGGGGCGGCCTTTGGCCGCCCGTCCGGTCTGGTTCCGCGCTGCGGGCGGCCGCAGGCCGCCCCTACGAAAAGCGCTGTGGTCTGTGGCAGGTGCGAATCGTATCCGCCCACGGCAGCACAGCTCCCCCTCGACGGGGGAGCTGTCCGGCGAAGCCGGACTGAGGGGGTGAACAGAGGGAAACGGACTTTGCGAGGACGAAGCGGAGCGAAGAATCCGCGTCCCCCGTCCTTTTGCGTAACAGAAAGGCAGAAGGACGGGAGTTACGGATTCTTCGGCCTAACGGCCTCAGAATGACAGGGTGGGGGCGTGGCGCTTCTTTGTGTGGGGCGCGACGACCCCGGCGCGCCCGCGGCACTGCATTGCGGGGCTGGCGTAGGGGCGGCCTTTGGCCGCCCGTCCGGTCTGGTTCCGCGCTGCGGGCGGCCCCAGGCCGCCCCTACGAAAAGCGCTGTGGTCTGTGGCAGGGGCGGACCTCCTCCGCCCGTCAGGCCAGCTCTCCGAAGAGGGCCCAGGTGGAGGCGCCGGTGATCTTCAGATCCACGTACTGCCCCAGCAGGGCCTCGTCCCCGGAGAAGTGGACCAGCCGCCCGCCGGCGGTGCGGGCGTTGAGGTTGTGCCGGGGGTCGTCGCTGAGCACGTCCACCAGGCAGCGCATGGTCCTGCCCACGTAGGCCGCCTGCTTCTCGGCGGAGATGGCGTTCTGGAGGTCCACCAGCCGCTGGAAGTTGGCCGCCTTCTCCTCCTTGGACATGGGGTCGGGCATTTTGGCGGCCGGGGTCCCCTTCCGGGGGGAGTAGATGAAGGTGAAGAGGGCGTCGAACCGGACGGCCTCCAGCACCTGGAGGGTGTCTTCAAACTCCTCAGTGGTCTCCCCGGGGAAGCCCACGATGATGTCGCTGGTGAGGACGATATCGGGGATGCGCTGCCGCAGGGTGGCGATGAGCCCCAGGTAGTGCTCCCGGGTGTAGCCCCGGTTCATGGCCCGCAGCACCCGGTCGTTCCCCGCCTGGAAGGGGAGGTGGAGGTGGGGGGCCACCTTCTCGCACTTGGCCATCACGTCGAAGAGCCGCTCGGTGGCGTCCTTGGGGTGGCTGGTCATGAAGCGGATGAGGAAGTCCCCGGGGACGGCGTTGACCTGCTCCAGGAGCCAGGCGAAGTCCACCCCCTCACGGCCCAGGTCTTTGCCGTAGGAGTTGACGTTCTGGCCCAGGAGGGTGATGTCCTTGCAGCCCTCGGCGGCCAGCGCCCGCACCTCGGCCAAAATGTCCTCGGGGCGGGGGGAGCGCTCCCGGCCCCGGACGTAGGGGACGATGCAGTAGGAGCAGAAGTTGTTGCAGCCGTACATGATGGAGACCCAGGCCTTCACCTTCCCCTCCCGGCGCACCGGGATGCCCTCGGCGATGGAGCCGGGCTCGTCGGGGGCGTCAAAGATGCGGCCCCTGCGGGTGTGGATGCGCCACAAGAGCTCCGGGAACCGCCACAGGGCGTGGGGCCCAAAGACCAGGTCCACATGGCGGAAGGACTGCTTGATCTTCTCCGCCACGTGCTTTTCCTGGGCCATGCAGCCGCAGACGCAGATGATCTGCCCCGGGTGCTTCCGCTTGGCGTGGACCAGGGCCCCCAGGTTGCCGAAGACCCGGTCCTCGGCGTGCTCCCGGATGGCGCAGGTGTTGAGGACGATGACGTCGGCGGCGTTCTCGTCGGCGGTGAAGCCGTAGCCCATCTCGCCGAGATAGCCCCGGATGCGCTCCGAGTCGGCCTCGTTCTGCTGGCAGCCGTAGGTGTCCACGAAGGCCAGGGGCGGCGCGGGCAGGGCGGCGTTCATGGCGTGGATCTGGGCGCAGAAGTCCTTCTGCCGGGCGATCTCCTCCGGGGAGACGCGGGTGGTGTTCTGGTTCAAGGCGGTTCCTCCCATGGGCAATGGTTTTTCCCTTCATTTTATCAGCTTTTCCCCCGAAATACAAGCGCGCCGCCGGAGTTTTCCCCGCCGGCGGGGGCGGTACTCGTTGACGCTTCCGCCGGGGGCTGATATAATGGAGGCACCGCGAAAAAAAGAAAGGCGGCGACGCCATGAAGGCGCTGGTCATCGAGAAGGAAGCCATCCGCCGCAACGCGGCGGTCATCAAGGAGAAGGCGGGCGGGTCCTCCCTCTACGCCGTGCTGGCCGGAGACGGCCACGGGGCGGGGCTGGTGGACCTGGCCAGGCTCCTGCGGGCCGAGGGCATCGGCCGCTTCGCCGTCTCAGAGCCTGAGGAGGCCGCCGCCCTGCGGAAGGCGGGCTTTGTGGACGAAGAGCTCCTCATGCTCCGCTCCACCACCGACCGGGAGGAGCTGGAGGAGCTCATCGACCTCAATGTGGTGTGCACCATCGGCTCCCACGACACCGGGGTGGCCCTCAACGGCCTGGCCGAGGCCCGCTCCACCGTGGTGGAGGCCCACATCCAGGTGGACACCGGCATGGGCTACGGCGGCTTCCTGGCCGACGAGCCGGAGAAGATCCTCTCCATGTACCGCTACCTCCCCAACGTGGCCCTCTCGGGCATCTACACCCAGCTCCACGCCCCCGGCGGCCGGGGACGGGAGGGGGCCGATCAGCTGGCCCGGTTCCGCCAGGTAGTGGAGGCCGTCCACGCCGCCGGCTTCGAGACGGGGGTGGTCCACGCCGCCGGGTCCTCCGCCCTGCTGGAGGGGACCCTCACCGGGCTGGACGCCGTGCGGGTGGGCTCGGCCTTCCTGGGCCGGTGCCGGGGCGGCCGCCGGGACGGCCTCACCGCCGTGGGCTGGGGGGAGGCCTCCGTGGAGGAGGTCCGCTGGCTCCCCAAGGGCCACACCGTGGGCAATACCCGGCTGGTCCGGCTGCGGCGGCCCACCCGGGTGGCGGTGGTGCCGGTGGGCTACCAGAACGGCTTTGGGGTCCGGCGGCCCCGGGAGACGGGGCTTGCCGCCCTGCTGCGGGGCTGGTGGGAGGACCGGCGGCGCTATGTGTCCATCGGGGGGCAGCGGGCCAGGGTCATCGGCCAGATCGGCGCCATGGAGACCCTGGTGGACGTCACCAGCCTCAAGTGCGCCTCCGGGGACCTGGCCGTCTTTCCCATGGACCCCCTGTGCGCCAGGGGCCTCAAACGGGTATACCGGTGAGGGCCGCCCGGCCCGGCGCGAAACCACAATAGAATGAAGGAGTTATTGCCGCTATGAGAGCAGTGGTCACAAGAGTCACCTCCGCCTCGGTGGTCATCGACGGGAAGGTCAACGGCGCCATCGGCCGGGGGTTTTTGGTGCTGCTGGGCGTCGGACCCAACGATGGCCCCGCCCAGGCCGCCAAGATGGCCGACAAGGTGGTGGGCCTGCGGGTCTTTGAGGACGAGAACGAGAAGATGAACCTGAATCTGGCCGCCGTGGGGGGCGAGCTGCTGGTGGTGAGCCAATTCACCCTCTACGCCGACACCAAGTCCCGCCGCCCCGGCTTCACCGGGGCCGCCAAGCCCGACCTGGCCATCCCCCTCTACGAGGAGTTTTTGAAGCAGTGTACCGCCCTGGGCTTCCCGCCCCAGCACGGGGAGTTCGGCGCCGATATGGCGGTCTCCTCCGTCAACGACGGACCCGTCACCATTCTGCTGGATACCGATAACATGTGAGGTGTTTGCCATGCTGGTCAAGACCATGCCGGTGGGCCCCATCGGCACCAACTGCTACATTCTGGGCGACGAGACCGAGAAGGTCTGCGCCGTCATCGACCCCGGCGGGGACGCCGCCGCCATTTTAGACCTCATCCGGGCCGACGGCCTTGCCCTGTCCGCCATCTTCCTCACCCACGGCCACTTTGACCACACCGGCGGGGTGGCCGACCTGGTGAAGGCCGTCCCCGGCATCCCCGTCTACATCCACAGGGCCGACGTGGAGGGGGCCAGCCCCTCCGTCTTTCCGCCCCTCCCCGGGGTGACCCTCACCTACTACGGCGAGGGGGACCGGGTCATGGTGGGGTCCATCCCCGTGGACGTCCTCCACACCCCCGGCCACTCCAAGGGTTCGGTGGTCCTCAAGACCGGGGAGGTCCTCTTCACCGGGGACACCCTCTTCCGGGGCTCCATGGGCCGCACCGACTTCCCCGGCGGCAGCTACGCCGAGATCATGGCCTCCCTGAAGCGGCTTGCCGCCCTGCCGGGGGACTACCGGGTCTGCCCCGGCCACGAGGGCCTCTCCACCCTGGAGGCCGAGCGGCGGGGCAACTACTACATGCGGGAGGCGACGGGGGGCTGAGTCCGTCATCCCGCGCCAAATGGGATCATATTATGAAGCTATACCTCAAAGGACACGACTATAAATACGCCACAGAACAAATGCTCCTGATCCCCCCACGGAATGTGCCATTCCGCGGGGGCCCCGGTCATGACTTCACATCCTCGGCGGAAGTGAATTCCGCCTGCGGCAAGGTTTTGGCCGGGGGCCAAAACGCTTGGGACGCCCTGACGGGCGGCAGCATCAGGAGCAGGGAGAGGGGGAGCGTCCGATGAAGCTCTACCTCAAGGGACACGACTACAAATATGCCACCGAGCAGATGCTCCTGATGCTGTTTCCTGGCCAGCGGCCGGAGTATCCGGCCGAGCCAACCGCGGCGGGGGAGGACAGCCTGGTACTCACCCTCTCCCGGACGGCGGGCCGGGCCACCGGCCACGCCGTGCTCACCTGGGAGGGACGGCGGTACAGCCGCTTCGCCTGGTGCGCCGACCCGGGGGAGGACGACCGTCTGGAGCGGGACCGGGTGCTCCAGCGGGTGCTCAAGAACGCCTTCTACCGGGCGGGGACCGACGCCCTGGGCCGGGAGCCGGCCTGGGGGGCCCTCACCGGGGTGCGCCCGGTGAAGCTCCCCACCAAGGCCATGACCCGGGGCCTCACCCCTGCCCAGGCCGACCGGCAGCTCCGGGACCTCTACCGGGTCTCCCCCGACCGGCGGCGGCTGGCCATGGACTGCGCCATGGCCACCCTGGCCGTCCGGAACAGCCTGCGGCCCGAGGAGCTCTCCCTCTATGTGGGCATCCCCTTCTGCCCCACCCGGTGCGCCTACTGCTCCTTCGTCTCCGCCGACGTGGGCAAGACCCTGAGCATGCTCACGCCCTACGTGGAGGCCCTGTGCCGGGAGATCGCCGCCGCCGGGGCCATGCTGAAGCGGGCGGGGCGGCGCGTGCGCTCGGTCTACTTCGGGGGCGGCACCCCCACCACCCTGTCGGCCCGGCAGCTCCACCAGGTCATGACCGCCCTGGAGGAGCACGTGGACCTCTCCGGCTGCACCGAGTACACCGTGGAGGCCGGGCGGCCCGACACCATCACGGCGGAGAAGCTCTCCGTCCTGCGCGCCCACGGCTGCGGCCGCGTCTCGGTGAACCCCCAGTCCATGTCGGCGGCGGTGCTGGAGGCCATCGGCCGCGCCCACTCCCCGGAGGACATCCTCCGGGCCTGGGACCTGGTGGAGCAGGCGGGCTTCCCGGTGCGGAACATGGACCTCATCGCCGGACTTCCCGCCGACAGCGAGGAGGGCTTCCGGGACTCCCTGGACCGGGTCGTCGCCCTGGGCCCCGAGAACATCACCGTCCACACCCTGGCCCTCAAGAAGGGGGCCCGGCTCATGCTGGAGCGCCGGGGCCTTCCCGACGGGGCGGCTGTGGCCGCCATGCTGGACTACGCCTGGGCCGCCCTGCGCTCCGCCGGGTACGTCCCCTACTACCTCTACCGCCAGAAGTATATGTCCGGCGGCTTTGAGAACGTGGGCTGGTGCCGCCCCGGCGCCGAGAGCCTCTACAACATCTGCATGATGGAGGAGCTCCACTCCATTTTGTCCCTGGGCTCCGGCGGGGTGACCAAGCTCATCGACCCCGCCGCCGGGAGCCTGGTGCGGCTCTCCAACCCCAAATTCCCCAAGGAGTATATCGAACACATCGACAGCATCATCGCCCAAAAGGAGGAGATCGTGTGGCCTATCAGCTAGAGGAGATCAACCGCCGCCTGCGGGAGGACCCGGCGGGCTTCGTGGCCGAGTGCGACGGGGTGTACCAGAAGCGGCTGGAGACGGCCGCCGAACGCATCCTGGAGCGGATGAAGGAGAGCCCCATCGTCCTCCTCTCTGGCCCCTCCGGCTCGGGCAAGACCACCACCGCCCTGAAGCTGGAGCAGGAGCTGGAGCGGCGGGGGGTGCAGACCCACACCATCTCCCTGGACAACTACTTCAAGACCCTCAACCACAAGACCGCCCCCCGGAACGCCGAGGGGGACATCGACTACGAGTCCCCCAGGCTCCTGGACATGGACCTGCTGGACGAGACCTTCACCAAGCTCTCCCGGGGGGAGTGGGTCATCGTGCCCAAGTTTGAGTTCGCCCGGCAGATGCGCAACGACAGCCGGGGCACCCCCCTGAAGCTGGACAAAAACGAGATCGCCATCTTCGAGGGCATCCACGCCCTCAACGACGACATCGCCGGCCGCCATCCGGAGGCCACCGCCCTCTATATCTCCGCCCGCTCCGACATCCTGGAGGGGGAGGCGCTGCGGTTCAAGGGCACCTGGATGCGGATCACCCGCCGGGCGGTCCGGGACTGCAGCTTCCGGGGCACCGACCTGGTGGAGACCCTCTCCATGTGGTATAATGTGCGCCGGGGGGAGAAGCTCCACATCTCCCCCTTCAAGGGCCGGGCCAACGTCATCATCGACTCCTCCCTCCGCTACGAGGTGCCCGTTTTCACCAACTACGCCCCCCAGCTCCGGGCGGCGGTGGCCCAGGTCCCCGCCGACAACGAGCGCCGGGCCGAGCTGGAGGCCATGGCGGCCGCCTTCGACCGCTTCCAGCCCCTCTCCCCCGACCTGGTCCCCGCCGACTCCCTCCTCCGGGAGTTCATCGGCGGCGGCAGCTACCATTATTGACCCTCCCCCACCGGGGAAACACCATACAGGAAAGAAGGAAACACACCATGTCAGAATGCACCCATGATTGCTCCTCCTGCGGCGAGAGCTGCGCCGAGCGCACCTCCCCCATGGACCTGAGAGAGCCGGTCAACGGCCTGTCCAGCGTGGGCAAGGTCATCGCCGTGGTCAGCGGCAAGGGCGGCGTGGGCAAATCCACCGTCACCTGCTCCCTGGCCGCTGCCATGTCCAGACTGGGCAAAAAGACGGCCGTGCTGGACGCCGACATCACCGGCCCCAGCGTCCCCACCGCCTTCGGCATCCATGAGCACGCCGCCGGCAGCGAGCTGGGCATCTACCCCGTGGTCAGCAAGGGGGGCGTGGAGCTCATGAGCCTCAACCTCCTCACCGAGAACGAGACCGACCCCGTCATCTGGCGGGGCCCCGTCATCGCCGGGGCCGTGAAGCAGTTCTGGACCGACGTCATCTGGGGGGACGTGGACTACATGTTCGTAGACATGCCCCCCGGCACCGGCGACGTGCCCCTCACCGTTTTCCAGTCCCTCCCCGTGGACGGGGTCATCGTGGTCACCTCTCCCCAGGACCTGGTGAGCATGATCGTCACCAAGGCGGTGAAAATGGCCGAGATGATGAACATCCCCATCCTGGGCGTGGTGGAGAATTACAGCTACTTCCAGTGCCCCGACTGCGGCAAGGCCCACGCCATCTTCGGTGAGAGCCACATCCAGGAGGTGGCCGCCGGTCTGGGCCTGAAGGTCCTGGCCAAGCTGCCCATCGACCCCGCCCTGGCCGCCGCCTGCGACAACGGCGGCGTGGAGGACTACCAGCCCAACCCCCTGGAGCCCCTGGCCAGGGAGATCGCCGAGGGCGGGCTCTGGTGAGCCCTCTCCCGGCCCGCATCCCGTTCCCTTTCCGCCCGCTCCAGGGCGGAAAGGGAACGGGATGTTTTTAATTTTACACTCCGACCGCTTGCCCTGGTTCCGGCGTCCATGGTACAATCAAGGTGACTCGGACGGGCCGGAAACGGCCCGCTCCAACCGTGAAAGGAGAGAAACGTCCCATGAAGCATACCCGCATCACCGCCCTGGTCCTGGCGCTGGCCATGACGGTTGCCCTGGCGGCGCCCGCGGCGGCGGCCGATGCCGCCGGAAGCCCCTACGCCGAGAGCATCCAGCGCCTGGAGGAGCGCGGCGTCATCAAGGGCGACGGCACCGGCGCCTACCGCCCCGAGGACCCCCTGACCCGCGCCGCCGCCGCCTCCCTGCTCTACGAGGCCTTCTATCTGGTCCCCGTGTTCTCCATGGAGGCCCAGCCCGCGGAGAGCGCCGAGGGCGAGGAGGCCGCCGAACCCCTGACCAAGCAGTTCTACTCCACCGAGACCACCGTGGCCACCCTGGACGCCGCCCTCCTCCCCGCCGCCCCCGACGCCGTGGGCACCTGGTGTGAGACGGTGGCCAACACCGTGCTGGAGGCCCGGCTGATGGACCAGGTGGACGGCGCCTTCCAGGGCGACGCCGCCGTGACCCGGGCCGATTTTGCCCTCTCCGTCATGAAGGCGGTCTACGGCGCCGACAAGGACATGGACTTCCTGGCCCAGGGCCAGGCCGACGGCCTGCTGCCCGAGGGTCTGATCCTGGACGACACCGTCATCACCCGGGGCGAGGCCGCCTGGCTGCTGGACGCCGCCACCCGTGACCTCACCATCATCACCACCATGTCCACCTCCGACATCCACGGCCACATGACCCCCTACACCCCCTCCGGCTCCGCCATCGAGGTGGGCGGCTCCGCCAAGGCGGCCTGGCTCTTCCAGGAGGCCGAGCGCCGCAACCCCAACACCCTGATCCTGGACGGCGGCGACTCCCCCTACAACACCGACCTGGCCAACATCTCCCAGGGCCAGTCCAGCGTGGACGTGATGAACGCCCAGGGCTACGACGCCACCGTGCTGGGCAACCACGACTTCGACTACGCCTTTGAAAACCTCCTCTCCCTGGCCGACCGGGCCGAGTACGCCATGCTCTCCGCCAACACCTACTGGCTGGACGGCACCTATCCCGAGCAGTTCGAGCCCTACATCGTCAAGGAGCTGGACGGCGTGACCGTGGCCATCGTGGGCCTCACCGACGACGGCAGCAAGGCCACCACCCACTTCTCCAACACCCAGGACATCGACTTCCACGACCAGTGGGAGGTGGGCCAGGCCGTGTTGGAGCAGGCCAACGCCGAGGCCGACGTGGTCATCCTCCTCTCCCACCTCCACGGCGCCAACAACGACGTGCCCGTCAAGCTGGACGGCATCGACATGGAGATCGGCGGCGGCAACGACATCTTCGGCCGCCCCCTGAACATCGAGGATACCGTGGTGGTCAATCCCGGCGGCGTGGGCGCCTGCGTCAATCAGACCAACCTGAACGTGAAGGACGGCGAGGTGCTGGGCTACACCTTCAACCAGATCATCCTCTCCTCCGACGTGCCCGAGGTGGAGGCCGTCAATGAGATCATCGCCGGCTATCAGGCCGACCTGGACGCCCAGATGGATGTGGTCATCGGCCAGTGCGCCTCCGACATCCCCTGGTCCAGCCCCCTGGTCCGCACCCAGGAGAGCCCCCTGGGCAACCTGGCCGCCGACGCCCTGCGGGACTACTGTGACGCCGACATCGCCATCCAGAACGGCGGCGGCGTCCGGGCCGGTCTCTCCGCCGGCGACGTGACCGTGGGAGACATCTTCGCCATGCTGCCCTTCGACAACAAGGTCACCCTGGTGGAGGTCACCGGCCAGACCGTGTGGGACGCCCTGGAAAACGGCGTCAGCGGCTATCCCGAGCTCAACGGCAAGTTCCCCCAGGTCTCCGGCATCCACTACACCTTTGACGGCTCCAAGCCCGCCGGGGAGCGCATCGTCTCTGTCACCCTGCCCGACGGCACCCCCCTGGACATGGAGGGCTGGTACACCCTGGCCTGCAACGACTTCATGTGCGGCGGCGGCGACGGCTACACCATGTTTAACGTCCTCAACCCCGAGGGCGCCGAGGGCAACGGCGAGATGGTCTCCCAGGACCTGCCCGGCTGCAAGCTGGTCTACCGCACCAACGATTACTACCGCACCGTGGTCAGCCAGTACATCCAGGAGCAGGGCACCATCGACCCCCAGGTGGAGGGCCGCATCACCATCCTCAACCCCCAGAGCACCGAGAGCACCCTGGGCTGAGCCCACGGCGGCAAACGTCGATCGGGACAAACAGGACCGGCCCGCCGCGGAGAACCGCGGCGGGCCGGCTGTTTTGTTGCCGCTTTAGCGCAACGACAACCCCCAGCTATGCTGGGGAGAGTAAAAAGAATTACATAGTGAAAAAACCTTCTGGTAGAATGGAAGTTGCGGTCGGTCAAC
>DXDV01000118.1 GCA_019115345.1 Candidatus Intestinimonas stercorigallinarum
ATGGCGAAGGGGACCTTCAGGATTCGGGCCAAGGTCTGGGCGAAGAGGGTCTTGCCGCAGCCGGTGGGGCCCATGAGGAGGATGTTGCTCTTCTGGAGCTCCACGTCCTCCCCGCCGCCGAAGTAGATGCGCTTGTAGTGGTTGTACACCGCCACCGAGAGGGCCACCTTGGCGGCCTCCTGACCGATGATATACTCGTCCAGCACGTCCCGGATCTCCCGGGGGGTGGGGATGACGTCTGGGATGTCCGGAGCCTCCTCCAGAGGGCCGTTGTCGGTGTCGTCCAGAATGCTCATGCACAGTTGGACGCACTCGTTGCAGATGTAGGCCCCCGGACCGGCGATGATCCGGGACACCTGCTCCTGGTGCTTGCCGCAGAAGGAGCAGCGGACAGACCGCTTGTCGTCATTTTTAGGCATGGGTTTCACCTCATTTTCGGCGCGCACGCGCCAGGGTGGAGACACGGCCGTCCGCGTCCCAAAACGTGGTCAAGAGGAGCGAAGGCACCTGTCTCCGCTCCCCTTCCCCATCCGCCCCGGTCCGGGGCGGCGTGCATCACTTTCTGGTGATGACCTTGTCGATGAGCCCGTAGGACACGGCCTCATCGGCGGACATGAAATTGTCCCGCTCGCAGTCGGCGGTGACCACCTCGATGGGCTTGCCCGTGTTCTCGGACAGGATGTGGTTCATCCGCTTTTTGATGATCTCCAGCCGCTTGAGGTGGATGGCCATATCGGTAATCTGGCCCTGGGTGCCCGCGGAGGGCTGATGGATCATGATCTCCGCGTTGGGCAGGGCAAAGCGCTTGCCCTTGGCTCCAGAGGAGAGCAGGAAGGCGCCCATGCTGGCGGCCATGCCGATACAGATGGTGGACACGTCGCACTTGACGTACTGCATGGTGTCATAGATGGCCATGCCGTCGGTGACGGACCCACCAGGGCTGTTGATGTAGAACTGGATGTCCTTATCCGGGTCCTGGGCCTCCAGATAGAGGAGCTGTGCCACTACCAGACTGGCGGTGGTGGCGTTGACCTCCTCCCCCAAAAAGACGATCCGGTCGTTGAGCAGCCGGGAGAAGATGTCGTAGGATCGCTCTCCCCGGTTGGTCTGCTCCACCACGTAGGGTACGAGGCTGGAATGGAACATAGCGATAAAATCTCCTTTTTCCGTCGGCCCCTCCGGGCCGAAAACAGTGTACGCGAAATAGTATGCCCGGCGGACGGAGGCTTATTCCTCCGCGGCGGGCTCTTCCGTCTTGTCAGAAGTGCCCTTCTTGGCCCGGCTGGCCCGCTTCTTGGGGGCGGGCTTCTCCTCGGCGGCGGGCTCCTCAGCCTTGGCGGGCGCCTCGGCCTTGGCCTCGGCCTTCACAAGTTCCATGGCCTTCCGGCGCAGGAGGGTGGCCTTCACGTCCGCCTCGTCGGCGGCGGCCTTGACCTGCTCCACCTCCATGCTGTACTGCTCGGCCAGGGCCTTGTACTCGGCCTCCAGCTCCTCGTCGCTGACAATCATGTTCTCGGCGGCGGCAACGGCGTCCAGCGCCATCTCGGACTTGATCTGGCGCTCAGCGGCGGCATTGGCCTGGGCGCGCATGGAATCCACGGTCTGGCCGGTCATCTGCAGGTACTGCTGGAAGGGCAGGCCCTGGCGCTCAAAGCGGTCGGCGTACTCCTGGAGCACCTGGTCGCCCCGGAAGTCGATCATGGCCTGGGGCAGCTCCACCTTCAGCTCCTGGATGAGGGCCTCCATCACGGCGTCCTCAAAGACGCGCTGGGCGGTCTGCTCCCGGCGGTCCCGCAGCTTGGTCTCCAGGTCCTTCTTGAACTCCTCCAGGGTGTCGAACTCGGAGACGTCCTTGGCGA
Organism: Candidatus Intestinimonas stercorigallinarum; assembly: GCA_019115345.1. GTDB lineage: Bacteria > Bacillota > Clostridia > Oscillospirales > Oscillospiraceae > Intestinimonas > Intestinimonas stercorigallinarum. The sequence goes on from DXDV01000118.1 coordinate 1,860, forward strand.
ACTCGTCGTCCACAACAGGGATCTGGGGCTCCTTCACCTCGTGGACCTTCACCTTGAAGACCACGGCCTTGCCGGCCAGCTCGGGGGTGTACTCCTCGGGGAAGGTGACGTCCAGGTCCTTCTCGTCGCCGGGCTTCATGCCCACGACGCCCTCTTCAAAGCCGGGAATGAAGGAGTGGGAACCCAGCTCCAGGGCGTGATTCTCGCCCTTGCCGCCCTCGAAGGGTACGCCGTCCTTGAAGCCTTCAAAGTCGATGAGGACGGTGTCGCCCTCCTTGGCCTCCCGCTCCACGTTCACCAGGCGGGTGGCGCGCTGGATATAGGGCTTGAGCTCGTTCTCCACGTCCTCGGCGGTGACCTCCACCTCTTCCTTGACGGCGGTCAGCCCCTTGTAGGTGCCGATCTCGAAGGGAGGACAGACGGTGACCGTAGCCTTGAAGGTGAAGCCCTCCTTGCCCATCTCCAGGACCTCGACCTTGGGATAGGCCACGGGGGCCAGGCCCTCCTGCTCCACGGCCTGGGCATAAGCGGTAGGATAGAGCTCGTCGATGGCGTCCTGGTAGAACACGCCGGAGCCGTACATACCCTCGATGATCTTCCGGGGGGCGTGGCCCTTCCGGAAGCCGGGGACAGCGATGCTCTTCCGGTTCTTGCGATAGACCTTGTCCACCGCGGCCTCAAATTCCTCGGCGCCCACCTCGATGACCAGCTCGACAGCGCTGTTCTCCACAGTTTCTTTACTCTTGACGTTCATCTACTTACTTCCTCCTGAATGTGTAATCTCAGAATCCTATCTATATTACCAAATCTTTTCCGACTTTTCCACTCTTTTTTTCAAAATCGAAAAAATTCTTCTCTCCGCCCTTACGGGAGCACCAGCTTGGGGACAAACCGAAGATAGTCGGCGGCCACCAGACGGTAGTCCACGCCGTTGTGCACCCCCTCGATGGCCAGACGGTGGCTGCCCCCGTGGAGGTGGCCGTAAAAGCACCGCTCCACCCCGTAGCGCTCCAGCAGAGCCAGGATCTCGGGGCAGGTGTAGCCCTGGTAGAGGGGTGGATAGTGGAGGAAGCACAGCTTCCTCCGCTCCCCCGCCGCCTTCAGGGACGCCTCCAGGCGGATGAGCTCCCGGTTGAACACCTTTTCATTGTGGCCGTGCTGGTCCTCCTCGTAAAACCAGCCCCGGGTGCCGCACAGAGCTGTATCGCCGTAAAAGTGGCAGTTGTTGTGCAGGATATCCAGGGTCTGAAAGCCGTTCTCGGCAAAAAAACGCTTCATTTTGGCGGCGGTGGTCCACCAGTAATCGTGGTTGCCCTTCAAAAGGAGCTTCCGCCGCCCCGGCAGGGCGTCCAGCCAGGCGAAGTCGTCCTTGGCCTGCTCCAGGCTCATGCCCCAGGAAATATCCCCGCACAGGACCACCGTGTCCTCCTCCCCCACGGCGGCAAAGCCGGCGGAGAGCTTTTCCACATACCCCTCCCAGGCGCCGCCAAAGACGTCCATGGGCTTGTCCGTCCCCAGGGAGAGATGGGGGTCGCCCAGGGCGAATAGGGCCATGGTCTACCTCCTTCTCACTGTTACCGGAGCATCTCCAGCACCCGGTCGGCCATGGCCTCCTTCTCGGTGACCTGATCGAACCGGACGGTCTTTCCCTTCAGTCCGGCCAGAGGGGCGGGCACCGGGACGCCGGTGACCCGGGAGAGCTGATCCAGGATGTCGGTGCCGGAATCCAGGTCGGTCACACCCAGGGCGCCCAGCACGTTGTCGCAGAACTTGAAGGGGCTGGCGGTGGAGGCCACCAGCGCGGGGGTGTCGTCCCCGGTCTCCCGGCGGTACTCCTCCAGGACGTGGAAGGCCACGGCGGTGTGGGTGTCGATGAGATAGCCCTTCTCCTTCCACATCTTGGCGATCATGGCCTGGGTCTCGGCGTCGCCGCAGCAGCCGGCGGCAAAGGTCTTGTCCAGCTGCTTCTTCACCTTCTCGCTGACCTCGTAGCGCCCCTCGGCGGCCAGGGCGGACATGTACTCCTTCACCGCCACATCGTCCCGCTCGGTGAACTCGAAGAGCATCCGCTCCAGGTTGGAGGAGATGAGGATATCCATGGAGGGAGACATGGTGTTGTAGAAGGGGCGGTTCCGGTCGTACACGCCGGTCTTGATGAAATCGGTGAGGACGTTGTTTTGATTGGAGGCGCAGATGAGCTTGTGGATGGGTACGCCCATCTGCTTGGCATAGTAGGCCGAGAGGATGTTGCCGAAATTGCCCGTGGGGACGCAGACGTTGATTGGCTGCCCCTTCTCCACGCAGCCCGCCTTCAAAAGGTCGCAGTAGGCCGAGACGTAATAGACGATCTGGGGCAGGATGCGGCCCCAGTTGATGGAGTTGGCGGAGGAGAAGAAGTACCCCCGGCCGGCCAGGGTGTCCCGGAGGGCGCTGTCGGAGAAGAGCCGCTTCACGCCGGTCTGGGCGTCGTCAAAGTTGCCCACCACGGCGCAGACTCCCACGTTGTCCCCCTCCTGGGTCTGCATCTGGAGCTGCTGGATATCGGAGACCCCGTCCTTGGGGTAGAACACCAGGATGCGGGTCCGGTCCACGTTCTTGAAGCCCTCCAGGGCGGCCTTGCCGGTGTCGCCGGAGGTGGCCACCAGGATGCAGACCGTCTTCTGCTCCTCGTTCTTTCCCAGGGAGGCCGAGAGGAGATGGGGCAGCATCTGGAGAGCCATGTCCTTGAAGGCGCAGGTGGGGCCGTGCCAGAGCTCCAGGCAGTAGGTCTTGTCGTCCAGCTGCCGGACGGGCGCCACCTCTTTGACGTCGAATTTGTCGGGACCGTAGGCCCGCTTGGCAAAGCTGGAGAGCTCGGAGGCCGTGAAGTCGTCCAGATAGGACCCCATCACGAACACAGCCCGCTGCTGGTAGGACATATCGGTCATGGTCTTGAGTCCGTTGGGGGAGAGCTTGGGCAGCACCTCCGGCGTCAGCAGTCCGCCGTCCAGGGCCAGGCCCTGGGCAATGGCCTGGGCCGCGCTGCATTTCTGGTTCTTGTTTCTTGTGCTTACATACTGCATACTTCGTTCACGACCCTCATCAAATTAGAATAGAAGACCTTCTCCAGCAGGGACTCGCTGTAATTGCGCTGAAGCAGGTGCTCATATAGGTTTTCTGCGTCTTGAATACCCCGTATCCCCCGGGGCAGCCGGGTGATGCCGTCCCAGTCGCCGCCTATGGCCACATGGTTTTCGCCGCCCAGGGACAGAAAGTGTTCTAGATGGGCTGCCACCGTGTCCAGGTCCGGGTCGTCGCCCAGGAAGCCGGCGTACATATTGAGACCGGCCACTCCATTGTTGTCTATTATGGCAGTAAATTGCGCGTCGGTC
>DXDV01000119.1 GCA_019115345.1 Candidatus Intestinimonas stercorigallinarum
TCATCAAGCTGTCCCCTCGTAAAAGTGGCCTGTTTTTTGGTTAAGGAATAGGACAACCGAGGGGCCGAGGCTCAAAAAAGCCCGGAATATCAAGGAAAATCATCGCTCAGACGATTGAAATACGGTTTGAAGGCGTCTCTTTCCTCCTTGCACGCAACAAATAACAATAGGCCGAAACGTGGTTTGGCGCGCCGGGGCGTCGCGCCCCACACCCGCACGGACCTTCCCCCTGGCGGGGAAGGTGGCCCGAAGGGCCGGAAGGGGGGCGGCCCGGTCCCCTTTGCGCCCTTTTCCCATTGTTTTTTTCGGGCGGAAGTGATATAGTAATGCCCGTCAACTGCGACAGCTAAGGAGAGAACAACATGAAATTGACAACCAAACTGTTGAGCGCGGCCCTGGCCGCCGGGGTGCTGGCCGCCTCCCTGGCCGGCTGCGGCGACAACACCGCCTCCACCGACCTGCCCCTCCCCTCCGAGGTCCCCGCCGACATCATCCAGGAGGCCGCGGGCATCGCCAAGGACACCCCCCTCATCACCGTGGACGGGGTGGAGGTCCCCGCCGAGGAGGTCCTCTACTGGGTGAGCAGCTACGCCGACCAGTACGCTGCCTGGGGCATGACCGACTTCTCCATGGACATGGGGAACGGCCAGACCCTGGGGCAGTACTACCTGGACAGCGCCGTGGAGACCGCCGCTCTCTACCAGCTCATGGCCAACAAGGCCGAGGAGCTGGACCTGGGCTGGAACGACGACGACCAGACCGCCTACGACCAGCAGCTCCAGACCATGAAGGATTCCCTGGCCCAGCAGGCCGGGCTGGACCCGGAGACCCAGGCCGACCAGGTGGACACCGAGCTGGTCCGCCTCATCTCCTACATGGGCCTCTCCCAGGAGGGCTTCTACCACATCAACCAGGCCAGCTTCCTCTATGAGAACCTGATGGATGGCCTCTTCGGCCCCGAGGGCACCGACGCCCCCGACGCCGCCAAGCTGGAGGAGGCGGGCGTCCTCCACGCCAAGCACATCCTCATCGCCGCCGAGCCCGTCACCGACGAGGAGGGCAACGTCACCGACGACGGCATGGCCGCCGCCCAGACCCAGGCCCAGGCCCTCTGCGACCAGCTTCAGGCCGCCGAGGACCCCGCGGCCCTCTTTGACGAGCTCATGACCGAGCACACCGACGACGTGGACGCCTCCGGCAACGTCAACGGCGGCGCCGAGGGCTACACCTTCGGCCCCGGCGAGATGGTGGATGAGTTCTACGAGGGCGCCAAGGCCCTGGCCGAGGGGGAGATCAGCCAGCCCATCCAGAGTCAGTACGGCTACCACATCATCCTCCGGCTCTCCGCCGACAACCAGGCCGGCTACGACAAGTACGCCGATGTGAAGATGCAGGACCAGATCGACCAGTGGATGGCCGAGGCCCAGATCGAGCGCGCCGAGGCCCTGGACACTCTGGACCTCCAGGCCTACTACGACGGTCTCGCCACCCTCCGGGCCGACATCTCCGCCGCCAGCCAGGAGGCCACCGCCCCCGAGACCACGGCCCCCGTGGAGAGCACCCCCGCCGAGACCACCGCCCCCACCGAGTCCCCCGCCGCCTGAGAAGCGCCGCCTCTCGAGCTCCCCTGCGTCACCATGACACGCTTACCGTCTTACGGAGGTTCTTCGACAAACCGACGGCCCCGCTCTGTACCAAACAGAGCGGGGCCGTGTCGTGTTTTAGGGGGCTGCGGCAGGGCGCAGTATATCCGCTCCTACCTCACAATGGCGTGGTCCGGGAGTCCCGCATGGCAAAGTCCGCGCTGCATGGTTTCTGGTGGACAAAGGGCGGGGGCTTGTGTATCATAGACGTATCAAAGAAACGGCGGCGGGAGGGTCCGGAGGCCCTTGAGGAGCCGCCCGGATATGAAACACAGAGGAGGAACCTGCGCCATGAACGCCATCATCTTACAGGGAAGCCCCCGCAAGAAGGGAAACACCCAGCAGTTTTCCGCCGGATTCCTGGACGAGCTGCGCCGGGCGGGCGTCCAGGTTCGGGAGGTGTGGCTCTACGACCTGGACCTGCGGCCCTGCCTGGCCTGCAAGGCCTGCCAGACCCGGCCGGGCGAGATGGGCTGCGTCCAGAAGGACGACATGCCCGCCCTCTTCCAGCAGTGCCTGGAGGCCGACCTGCTGGTCTTTTCCGTGCCCATCTACGCCTTTTTCGCCCCGGCGCCGGTGAAGGCCTTCATGGACCGGTTCATCTACGCCGCGGGGAAGTTCTACGGCCCGGAGCGGCTGCCGCCCCTCACCCAGGGGAAGGCCTGCGCCGTGCTGGCCACCTCCGGCTACCCCACCGACCATGTGGTCCCCATCTTTACCGAGGCGGTGCGCCGGACCTGCAAGCACATCGGTATGGACTATCTGGGGTCCGCCGCCGCCCGGGACCTGGGGAACGGCCACGTCTTTCTCACCCCGGAGAAGGAGGCCGAGGCCCGCCGGTTCGCCCACACCGTCCTGGATGCCATGGCCCAGAGATGACCGCCCCCTCCTGCGGAACCGCCCCGGGAGCCGAAGGATTCGGCTCCCGGGGCTGTCTGTTTACTGGGAGAGCAGCACCGCCCCCAGGGCCCGGGCGAACATCCGGGCGGCGGCGAGGGCCTCCTGGAGGGTATTGCCGTGGCTGCCCACCTCCACCAGCATGGCGCCGGGGGCGGTCTGCTGGTTGTAGCGGTTCTCCCGGAGGCCGATGGGCCGGGCCAGGGTGGGCCAGAGGGTGTTCATCTCCTTCTGGACCTGCACCGCCAGGGTCAGGTTGCCCAGCCAGTCGGGGTGGTCGTAGAGGGCGTTGGAGCCCATGACCAGCATGACCTGGGCGCAGGACTCCCCGTTGATGGTGGTGATGGGCTTGTAGACGGTGCCGTCGGCGCCGATGAGGGCGTCCCGGTGGATGTCCAGCACCACCTGGATGGTGGGGTACTGCGCCAGCCAGTGCTCCACCGCCGCCAGGGAGCGGTCATAGGAGCCGTTGTACGCCGGGTAGTCGTAGAGCTCGGTGTCGTGGACCACGGTGAGGCCCATCTCGGTGAGGACCTTGGCCACCTCCTCTCCCACCCGGACCACGCTCTTGGTCTTGTCGGCGGTGCGGCACTCCCCGGTGGCCACGTAGGTGTCGGTCCCGTCGGGGGTGTAGGCCTCGCTGCCGTGGGTGTGGACGATGAGGACCTGGGGGCCCTCCTCCGGCAGGTCCAGCGCCAGCTCCGCCTGGGCCATGGCGGCCACGTCCAGCTCCAGTCCCGGCCGGTTCTCGATGTACACCCCCTGGGCGCTGTCGTAGCCGTCGCCGCTCACCGGCAGGAGGGTCCTGCCCACGATGTCCTCCGGGGCGGCGGTGACGGCGGGCAGCTCCTCCGGGTCCTCCGGGTCGTCGGGCTCCCCGGCGGAAGGGCTGGGAGATGGGACCTCCGGCACGTCCGCCGCCTCCCGGCCCACCCCCGCCGAGAGGGTGGGGGACTGGCCCAGGGCCAGCCGCTCCCAGAAGGTGAGGCTCTCCCTCTCCTCCTCGGGCAGGCTGCCCAGCTCCGCCCGGAGGGCGGCCGAGACAAAGGCGGGGCTCTCCGCCAGGGTGCGGAAGGTCTCCGCCGCCGCCCCCATGTCGGCCGTCAGCGACAGCACCCACACCGTCACCGTGGTCAAAAAGAGGGCCGTGCCCCTCCGCAGCAGTCTCGTCCACCTGCCTTGTCCCTGTTTCATGGCGCGCCCCGTCCTTTCTTTCGTTTCGTGGAGAGTCTATGCGCCGCCGGCGGGGACTATGACCCGGCTCCGGCGACAGGATGCCCTTTGCATTCCCCGGGGGCTGTGGTATACTGATGGGACACAAACGTGGAAGGTGGCGGCGGTATGAAGCGGCTGTGGGAGTCCTCCGGGGTGCGCTTTGTCCGGGAGATGGCGGAGGTCTACTTCGACCGTCGGGTCTCCCGGTCGGCGGCGGAGCTGGCCTATTTTCTGGTGCTGAGCTTTTTTCCCGCCCTCATCTGCGTCAACGCCTTCGTGGGCCTGCTGCGGCTGGACGTGGACCTGGTGCTGACGGCGGCGGGGGAGTTCCTCCCCCGGGAGGTGCTCCCCATCCTGGGGGAGTACCTCGGCTACGTCTCCACCAACCAGTCCAACGCCATGCTGGCCGCCGGCCTCACCATGGTCCTCTTCTCGGCCTCGGCGGCCTTCCGGGCCCTCATGAAGATTATGGCCGACATCTACCGGCGGCCCACCTACCAGGGGGTGGGGCAGGTGGTGGCCAGCGTCCTCTTTTCCATCCTCTTCCTGGTGACCATCTATCTGTCCATGGTGGTCCTCCTCACCGGAAGCTGGTTCCTCCACCTGGTGGAGGGGTGGTTCCCCTGGGTGGCCCAGCTGGTGGGCAGCTGGCAGTCGGCCCGCTTCCCCATCCTCTTCTGCCTGGTCCTCCTCTTCGTGCTGCTGGCCTACCGCCTCTCCGCCCCCAAGGGACATCCCCGGCCCCCCGTCCTCACCGGCGGCGTCCTGGCCTCGGTCTCCCTGTCCGCCGCCTCCATGCTCTTCTCCTGGTTCATCGGCCTCTCCTCCCGGTATTCCCTGGTGTACGGGTCCCTGGCCTCGGTGGTCATTCTGCTGGTGTGGCTCTACCTGTGCGGCAATATCCTCATCCTGGGCAACGTCTTTAACTTCGTCTGGTATAAGCGGAAGAACTTGTGAGGGGCGGGCTCCGGCACGGAAATTTTTTGTTTGGAACAGGAATTTTTTCTTTACTTTACGGCTAGGATATGATAACCTATTAAGGCACGCAAAGTGCCAATATGGCCCAGATGCCTCGTTTCGGGACACAGCCCGCTCACAGGCGGGGGCTCTACCCGCCCGTTACGCAGCTCTTGGGCAAATCAAAAGAAAGGTGGAATCTTCCATGATCCGCAAGGACGAAAAGACGGCCGTCATCGAGGCCAACCGCACCCACCCCACGGACACCGGCTCTCCCGAGGTCCAAATCGCCATCCTCACCGCCCGCATCCAGGAGCTCACCGAGCACCTGAAGGTCCACAAGCACGACAACCACAGCCGCCGGGGCCTGCTGAAGATGGTCGGTAAGCGCCGCAAGATGCTCGACTACCTGATGGACAAGGACATCGAGCGTTACCGCGCCATCATCGCCAAGCTCGGGATCCGTAAGTAAGAAAGTGAATGAGGGTGGTGTGGGCTTCCGCACCACCCTTTCTTCCAATCCGCCCCTTTTTCCCCACGCGCAGAGCCCTACGGCTTTTTTAGCAGTTGAACCTGTGCCCGGCCCCCCGGACCCATGTTCAAATGCTAAAAAGGGTCCGACGGCTCTGACGTGACACCCAATCACAAAGGAGGAACCACATGTCAACCGTCATCACTCACAAGCAGTTCCCCAACCACAAGACCTACAAGATGGACCTGTGCGGCCGTCCCCTCACCATCGACGTGGGCAAGGTGGCCGAGCTGGCCACCGCCTCGGCCATGGTGACCTACGGCGAGACCACCGTGCTGGTGGCCGTCACCGCCGCCCCCCGTCCCCGGGACGGGGTGGACTTCTTCCCCCTGAGCGTGGACTTCGAGGAGAAGCTCTACGCCGTGGGCCGCATCCCCGGCTCCTTCATGCGCCGTGAGGGTCAGCCCTCCCTGCCCGCCGTGCTGGCCGCCCGGGTCATCGACCGCTCCATCCGCCCCCTCTTCCCCTACGACTTCCGCAACGACGTGGTGGTCACCGCCACCGTCATGAGCGTGGACCGGGACTGCTCTCCCGAGTTCACCGCCATGGTGGGCGTGTCCGCCTGCCTGGCCTTCTCCCCCATCCCCTGGGCGGGCCCCATCGGCTGCCTGG
>DXDV01000120.1 GCA_019115345.1 Candidatus Intestinimonas stercorigallinarum
GAGCAAGGGAGCGGAGCGAAAAATGTCCGTCAGGGCATTTTGAACGGTGCGGACTTTGCGAGGACGAAGGGAGCTGTCACCGAAGGTGACTGAGGGAGTATCCCTGTTACGCGCAAAGACGGGGGTTGCGGATTCTTCGCCTTCGCTTCGTCCTCGCAAAGTCCGCTTTGCTCTGTTTCCGCCTGACGGCGAAAACTCGCTCCGCTCCCTTGCTCGTCCTCTCACAACACGACCCACTTCGTTGGGCTCGTGTTGTGTAAAAGACGGGGGTTACGGATTCTTCGCTTCGCTCAGAATGACAAAAATGGAGCGTGGTCCTGGGCGCGCCGGGTCGTCGCGCCCCACCAAGAGAGGGGCTCTACATCGCGGCAGGCGGCCAAAGGCCGCCCCTACGCCAGAGCATCTCCGTCTCCGCAGGGGCGGCCTGCGGCCGCCCGCAAAGCCCCGCCGCGGTCCCGGCTACTCCAGCGCCTGCCGCAGGCGTCCCATGGCCTTGCGCTCGATGCGGGAGATCTGGACCTGGCTCACGCCCAGGACCTTGGCGGTCTTTTCCTGGGTCAGATTTTTATAATACCGCAGGAAGATGACCTGCCGCTCCCGCTCCGGCAGGGCTTCGACGGCCCCCCGGAGGGCCAGCCGCTCCACCACGCCCTCCTCCATGCCCTCGGTGCCCAGCATGCTCTCCAGGGTGAAGCCGTCCTCCCCCGCCTTCATCTGGAGGGAGGCCACCGGCAGGCTGGCCTCCTCGGCGGCGGCGATGTCCTCCGGCTCCAGCCCCGTCTCCGCCGACAGCTCCGACAGGGTGGGCTCCCGGCCCAAACGCTGGCTGAGCCGGACCCCGGCCTGGCGGATGGCCGCCGCCCGCTCCTTCACCCCCCGGCTCACCTTCACCGCCCCGTCGTCCCGGAGGTAGCGCCGGATCTCCCCGGCGATCTTGGGCACGGCGTAGGTGGAAAACTGGCAGCCGTAGGCGGGGTCGAAGCCCCGCACCGCCTTCAAAAAGCCCAGGCAGCCCAGCTGGTAGAGGTCCTCCGGGTCGGTCCCCCGGCCGTAGTACCGCTTCACCACGCTCCAGATGAGACCGGCGTTCTCCTCCATCATCCGCTCGCAGGCGTCGTTGTCCCCCTTTCGGGCGGCCTCCAGCAGGGCGTCGGCCTCCGGCGCCTTCATCGCCCGCCGGCCCGCCGGGCCAGCCGCCGGCTCATGACCACCGTGGTCCCCTTCCCCGGCTTGGAGCGGACCCGCAGGGTGTCCATGAAGCTCTCCATGATGGTGAAGCCCATGCCGGAGCGCTCCTCGTTCCCGGTGGTGAAGAGGGGCTCCCTGGCCCGCTCCACGTCGGGGATGCCCACCCCCCAGTCCTGGACGGCGATCTCCAGCCGCCCGTCCTCAAAAAGGCGCAGCCGCAGGCGCACCTTCCCCAGCTCCTCCGGGTAGGCGTGGACGATGGCGTTGGTCACCGCCTCGCTGACGGCGGTCTTGATGTCGTTGATCTCGTCCAGCGTGGGGTCCAGCTGGGCGGCGAAGCAGGCCGCCGCCGTCCGGGCAAAGCCCTCGTTGGCCGACCGGCTGGGAAATTCCATGACCACGGTGTTGACTGCTCTCATCATTATGTACTCCTCCCCGCCGGGCGGCCCGCAGCCGCCCGGTTTCCATTTCACTCAAAGCGCAGGAGCCGTTCCAGTCCGGCGGCCCGGAGCACCTTTCCCGCCTGCTCCGGCACATTCCGCACCGTCACCGTGCCCCCCAGCTCCGCCGCCCGCTTGTAGGCCCGCAGCAGCACCGCGATGCCCGAGCTGTCCATGAAGGTCACGCCCCCCAGGTCCAGGGTCACCTGCCGGGGCAGGCGCAGCCCGATCTCCCGGTCGATGCCCTCCATCAGCGCCCTGGCCCGGTGGTGGTCCACCTCCCCCGTCAGGGCTACCCGCAGCACCCGGTCCTCGCCCGTGCAGTTTGTTTCCACCCTTCTCCCTCCTCCGGCGGCGGCCGCCGCTAAAAAAAATCGCAGTATACCAGATTTTGGTATACTGCGATTATAGGCTATGTTTCGCGATGATCCCGTCGAAACCACGGGGCTGGGGCAAATCCCGCTGTTTTTTCGGTCATTCCCCCGTATCTATACAGAAGTCGTTCTTGGCGCCCCGCTTCACCCGGTAGAGGGCGGCGTCGGCGCGGTAGAAGGCGTCCCGGAGTCCCGCCCCGCCGCGGACCTTGGCGATGCCGATGGACATTCCCGGCCACACGCTCCAGTTCTCCCGCTGCTGGCCCACCTTGGTCAGGATCCGCCGGGCCACCACGGCCACCTCGGCCTCCCCCCTGGGGACGGCGCACAGGAGGGCGAACTCGTCGCCGCCCACCCGGGCCACCAGGTCCTGGTTCCGGACGCTGGAGCGCAGGATGGAGGCGATGCGCTTGAGCACCTCGTCCCCCGCCAGATGGCCCAGGGTGTCGTTCACCAGCTTGAAGTCGTCCAGATCCAGCACGAAGCACCAGAAGGTGCCCCCCTGCCGGATATAGCGCTCCCCCTCCTCGAAGAAGGTCCGGTGGTTGAGCAGGCCCGTGAGGGAGTCCAGCCGGGCCAGGCGGCTCATGTGCTCGGCCAGGTCCTGGGCCTCCCGGACCTGCCGGGTGAGGGTCTTGGGGTAGTACTCCCCCTCCTCCTGCTCCGGGTTGGGCATGGACTGGTGGAGGTGCACCACCCGCCACTGCTCCCCCTTCCGGTGATAGAGCACGCTGAAGCGGGTGTCCATGTCCACCATGGACTCTCCCTTTTTTCCCATGTCCCGTATATGCAGGCCGCCGTACACCAGGCAGGCGTCCGGCCCCAGTTCCCGCTGGCCGTACCACTCGTCCACGATCTCCAGGTGGACGCTCTTCCGCTCCTCAACCTCTTTTTCCAGGGCCTCCATCAGCTTCTGGATGGTGACATAGAACTCATGGCGTCCCGTTCCGATCACCACGCAGTCGGGGTCGATCCAATCCATGACCTGCAACATGGCGGACAGGTCATCCGCCACGAGGTAAGCACGCCACAGCTGTTGTGTGCGTTTGCATAGATCCATCGCGCATTCCTCCTGCCTGCAAGGGTAAGCCGCCCCGTCTCGGAGTGGATCACAGCGCGGCCATGCCAGCCAGCTCCTCCTCCAATTTCCCGATCACGGCGGCCAGCTTCTCCGCCCGCTCCCGCTCGGCCTCCACCACATGGGCGGGGGCCTTGTTCACAAAGCCGGGGTTATTGAGCTTGGCGTTGAGCTTCTCCAGCTCCGCCCTGTCCTTCCCCAGCTGTTTTTCCATGCGGGCCTTCTCCTTCTCCATGTCCACCAGCTCGGCCATGGGCATGGAGATGCGGGCGGCGTGGGTGATGACGGTGACCATCCCCTTGGCGCTCTCCTCGCCGTCGGCCCCCATGCCGGTCATGCCGGTGATGGTGACGCCGCTGGCGTAGGCCAGGCGCTTGAGGAAGGGGACGCCCGCCTCAAAGACCTCCCGCTCCAGGGTGGCCACGGTGAGGTGGGCCTTCTTGCTGGGGGGCACGTTCATCTCGGCGCGGCGGGTCCGCACGGCGCCGATGGCGTCCATGATGAGCTCCATGGCCTTCTCCTCCTGGGGGAAGTCCAGCTCCACATGGTGCTCCGGCCACTTCTGGAGCATCAGGAAGGCCCCCTCCCGGTCCACGCCGGCCTCATGGGGCAGGGCCTGCCAGATCTCCTCGGTGAGGAAGGGCATAAAGGGGTGGAGGAGCTTGAGGATGTTGGTGAGGACGTAGCAGAGGACCTGCTGGGCGTTCTCCTTGGCCTGGGGGTCCTCCCCCTGGAGCCGGGACTTGGTGAGCTCGATATACCAGTCGCAGTAGTCGTCC
>DXDV01000121.1 GCA_019115345.1 Candidatus Intestinimonas stercorigallinarum
ACTGTCTATGCCAACCATCTCGATTACGTTACGATCCATTTTCCCGCGTTCCAGCATCTTTCTCACCACCTGCTACTTATTTTACCTCTTATGAACGAAAAAGCCCAGCTTATGCTGGACTTTTTCGACAGCCTCAGGACCTTCCCGCTGGGAAGGTCCTTTTCGACAGACGGTCTTATCTTTTCGCGGTCCGGGCTCAGGCCCGGAGGAAGCCCTTGCCGAAGATCTCGCTGGAGTTGGTGACGATCATGAAGGCCTTGGGGTCGTGGGCCTTCAGGTAGCGGCGGAGGAGGACGGCCTGGCCCCGGGAGAGGACGGCCAGGACGATCTGGTGCTCCTGCTGGGTATAGACGCCGGTGGCGTTCCAGAGGGTGGCCCCCCGGCCCAGCTGCTGGGTGATGTAGCCGCAGGCCAGCTCCGGCTGGGAGGTGATGATCATGAAGGCCTTCCGCCGGTTGAGGGACTCGATGGCGGTGTCCACCAGCACCGACTTGAGGACCAGGCCCAGCAGGGAGCACAGGCCCGCGGTGATGTCAAAGACCACCAGGGCGGAGGCGGCGATGAGCACATCGGAGCAGAGGAGGGCCATGCCCACGTCCAGGCCGGTGTACTTCTTGAGGATCATGGCGGCGATGTCGGTGCCGCCGCTGGAGGCGTCCAGGTTGAAGAGGATGCCCGCGCCCAGGGCGGGGAGGAGGACGGCGAAGAAGAGCTCCAAAATGAGCTCCTCCGTCAGGGGGGCCGACATGGGGAAGAGCCATTCAAAGACCTGGACCTCCGCCGAGTAGAGGAGGGAGCAGTAGACGGTGCGGAAGCCGAAGCCCTTGTCCAGCAGGAAAAAGCCCAGGAAGAGGAAGAGGATGTTGATGACGCCGTTGTAGACCGAGGCCGTCAGCCAGGGCACGGGGACGAGCTGGGCAAGGACGATGGCCAGGCCGGAGACGCCGCCGATGGAGAAGTGGTTGGGGAACTTGAAAAAGTAGACGCCCACCGAAACCAAGGTGATCCCCAGGGTCAAAAAGAGGAACTCATGGAGGTTTTTCTTGGTCAGCCAGTCCTTCGCGGCCATGCTGCTTCAGCTCCTGTCCTGTTGTTGGGGGAGGGGACGCCGGTCACCGCTGCGCCAGGATGGCGGACCAGGCGTCGTAGTTTGGAATGTCGCTGTAAGTGGGCACGTTGCCCAGCCGCCACACCGAGATCCCGGTGACGCCCATCATCCGGGCCAGGGCCACCTTGTCGGCCACGCTCCGGGCGTCCTCGTACCACAGCCGGACGGTCATGCCGTCCTCGGTGGTGTAGAGGGCGGAGGGGTTGCGGTCGCTCTCGTCGTAGGTGACCACGGTGTCGGCCTGGGACAGGCGCTTGGCCACCGTCTCCGGGGCGGGGCGGTAGATGGCAGTGTCGGCCAGGAGGCCGTTTTCGTCCACCTCGAATCCGGCGGCGGCAAAGGAGATCTGGAGGACGATCTTGCTCTTGTCCTCCACGCCGGTCTCCGGGTCGGTGAGGACGGAGAGGGCCCGGTACACGTCGGGGAAGGGGGTCACCGGGGAGTCGGGGGCGCGGACGCCCACATAGTCCTCGGGGACGCTGGTCCACTGGTAGTCGTGGGCCATGAGGATGATCTTGTCGCACACCGCCCCGATGGCGCGGTAGTCGTAGCCCTGGTACCAGTCGTTGGGGGGCACGCAGACGTAGAGGGCCTTGTCCTCCGGCAGAGCGGCGCGCAGCTCGGTGAGGAAGGCGACGAAGTCGGCCTTCAAAAGCTCGGTGCGCAGGCCCTCAAAGTCGATGACCACCCCGGCGTAACCGGCGCTGGTCTCGGCGATGGCGGAGACAGCCTGGCTCCGGGCGGCGGGGTCGGGGAGGACGGCCTCCAGCACGCTGGCGGTCTCGCCGCCGGCCAGGGTGACGTTCTGGGTGGTGTCGGCGTAGATGTTGAGGAGATAGGGGGTGCCGTTCCCCTGAAAATAGGAGAGGGCCTCCTCGGCCCCGGCGGGGCGCACCCAGTCGTTGCCGTTGGTCCGGGAGGAGTTGAGGACGGAGCCCTTCTCCGCGCTCCACTCCAGCCGGGCCCAGCCCAGGCAGACGGCGTCCATGTCGCCGGTGAGGGAGATCTGATCGTAGGAGGAGAAGGCGTAGAAGCCGGTGAGGAAGTCCACCTTGGAGGTCATGCGCTGGTAGACCCGGCTGAGCATGGCGGCGGCCTGGCCCCGGGTGGCGAAGGCGTCGGGCTGGAAGAGGAGCTGCCCGTCCACCTCCACCCCGGTGGTGAGGCCGAAGGCGGCGGCCAGGGCGATGTGGCCGGCGTACTCGGTGACGTCGGGGAAGGGGGCGGCGGTGGCGGCGATGTCAAGGGCCAGGGTCTCGTAGCCCAGGGCCCGGACCAGCATGACGGCCATGTCCTGCCGGGTGACGTAGGCGGCGGGCTGGAAGGTCCCGCCGGGCTCCACCACCCCGTTGGCCAGGGCGGTCTCCACGGCGGCGTAGTACCAGTCGCCGGGGGAGACGTCGGTAAAGGAGGGGGTCTCCGGGGTCACGGTCTCCCAGCCGAACATCCGCTGGAGGATGGTGACGAAGCCGGCCCGGTCCAGCCGCTCCTCGGGGCGGAAGGTGCCGTCGTCCAGGCCCTGGATGAGGCCCAGGCCGGCGGCGGTCTGGATGTCGGCATAGGCCCAGTGCTCGGGGGAGACGTCGGGGAACTCCACGGCAAAGGCCGAGGCGGAGAGGGAGCAGAGCAGGGTCAGGCACAGGATGAGGGCGGTAAGACGCCGGAAGATCATGGGGCACCTCCATTCGGCAGGGGCGGAAGGGGACGATTCGTACACCATTGTAGCAGGGGCGGATGGGAAATACAATGGATAGAGGTGGAAAATGTCGGGCCGGGGACGGGAAGGAGCGGGAAGGGAGAAAAACCGGGGGGATTTGCCGGCTGTGGGTTCCGTCAAAAGGGCAGGAAAGGACGGGGGTTTTTTGTGACATTTGCGTCATTGAACGGGCCGGTGATTTCTTGTAGAATAGACTTGTAAAGATATTTTAAATTTTTAGACAGACAGGAGAGAGGGCCCATGAAGCTGCTGGAGGAACGCATCCGGAAAGACGGAAAGATCAAGGGCGGGGACGTGCTCAAGGTGGACAGCTTTCTCAACCACCAGATGGATGTAGCCCTCTTTCAGGAGATCGGCAAGGAGTTCTACCGGCTGTTCGGGGACTGCGGAGTCACCAAGATTTTGACCATCGAGGCATCGGGGATCGGGATCGCGTGCGTGACTGCGCAGTTTTTTGCTTGTCCGGTGATCTTCGCCAAAAAGAGCAAGACCAAAAACATCGCCGGGGACGTCTACACCTCCAAGGTGGAGTCCTTCACCCACGGCAAGGTGTACGACATCATCGTCTCCAAGGAATTCCTGCTCCCCGGGGACCGGGTCCTCCTCATCGACGACTTCCTGGCCAACGGCTCCGCCCTCCAGGGCCTCATTCAGCTGGTGCGGGACGCCGGGGCCGAGCTGGTGGGGGCCGGCATCTGCGTGGAGAAGGCCTTCCAGCCCGGCGGCAACCTCATCCGCAGCATGGGCGTCCGGGTGGAATCCCTGGCCCGCGTGAAGTCCATGGGCGAGGACGGCAGCATCGAGTTCTGCGACTGACCCTGCCCGCCGTACCCATATAAAAAGGACCGCGCCCCGACCCGTCATTCTGAGGCCGCAAGGCGGTCGAATCCTTGGCTCCCTCTCCGAGGGAGCTGTCACCGAAGGTGACTGAGGGAGTTATCCCTGTTACGCAAAAGGACGGGGGAAACGGATTCTTCGCTGTCGCTCAGAATGACAAGAGGGAGACGTGGTATCGGGCGGGCGGCCGCAGACCGCCCCTACCCCACAAGGTTCCATGTCGGGACAATTTGGCGCGCCGGGTCGTCGCGCCCCACACAAAAAGAACCACGCCCCGACCCGTCATTCTGAGGCCGCAAGGCGGTCGAATCCTTGGCTCCCTCTCCGAGGGAGCTGTCACCGAAGGTGACTGAGGGAGTTATCCCTGTTA
>DXDV01000122.1 GCA_019115345.1 Candidatus Intestinimonas stercorigallinarum
CTGGTGCGTCTCAACGCACCAGTGGAAGGCGCAAGGTTTTTGGACGAAATTGTCCAAAAACCTTGCACTTGAACAAAGCCATTTGCTCTTGAACGCTTTGGCTTTCAAGGCGTTCGGCTTTGTTCCATACGCATTATAATATTGACGTCACGATGCCGCGTCCCCATCATTTTTGCTGAGCGAGGTGTCCATACATGGCCAGAGCATCCGTAAAAGAGAACAAGACCATCTACCAGTTGACCCGCGAAAGCCTGAAGCTCACCCGGGAGGAGGCCGGCGAGCTGCTGGAGACCATGTCGCCGGAGCGCATTGAGAAGATCGAAAACGAGCGCTCCCTCCCCCGGCCGGACGAGGTGCTCCTCATGTCCGACAAATACAAGCAGCCCGGCCTGTGCAACCACTACTGCGCCAACCAGTGCCCCATCGGGCAGCAGTATGTCCCCGAGATCAAGGTCAAGGAGCTCTCCCAGATCATTCTGGAGATGCTGGCCTCCCTCAACTCCATGCAGAAGCAGAAGGACCGGCTGATCGAGATCACTGCCGACGGGAAGATCACCGACGATGAGCTGGCCGATTTCATCCACATCCAGGAGGAGCTGGAGCGCATCTCCATCACCGTGGAGACCCTCCAGCTCTGGTGTGAAAAGATGCTGGACAACGGCGTCATCGACGTCGAGCGGTACAACGCCTACCGGAAGGGCGGCAGGGCCTAATCCTCGGCCTGAGCAGAAATAAGCCCCGTAATTTGCGGATACAGACCTGTATCCCCGCGGCGCGGTACGGTAGAATAAAGCCAGAAAAGAGGTCCGTCACAGCCTCAGCCGCGAGGAGTTGGTAGCCATGAGCGTCAGGGCAAAGGTTTTGGCCAGCCGGATCGCGCTCCGGATCGAGAGACATCCGGAGCTGGGGAAGGCGCTTGGCATCGAGGCCGCCGGGAAAAAGCCTCCCCCATCCTGAAGGGGCGATCGCGGGAGCCAGGCGGCGGGGACAGACGGAGCTCTCATTTTACAAGTTGTGGAGGGAAATGTATGCGTTATGAGATTCAGGGCGGCGCCTTTCCGATCGTGGTCTGCCGGCTGAGCGGCGGCGAGCAGATGATCACCGAAAAGGGCTCCATGGTCTGGATGAGCCCCAACATACAGATGGAGACCCAGGGCGGCGGCCTGGGCAGGATGTTCTCCAAGGCCTTTTCCGGCGAGAGCATGTTCCAGAATATCTACACCGCCAGGGGCGACGGGATGATCACCTTCGGCTCCAGCTTCCCCGGCCAGATCAAGGCCGTGGACATCGGCCCCGGCCGGGAGATGATCCTGCAAAAAAACGCCTTCCTGGCGGCGGAGGCCGGCGTGGAGCTCTCCATCCACTTCAACAAGAAGCTGGGCCCCGGCTTCTTCGGCGGCGAGGGCTTCATCCTCCAGCGTCTGTCCGGCAGCGGCACCGCCTTCGTGGAGATCGACGGCGCGCTGGTGGAATATGAGCTGGGGCCCGGCGAGCGGCTGGTGGTGGACACCGGCAACGTGGCGGGCTTCACCCCGGGGGTGGAGATGGACATCCAGCAGGTGCCCGGCCTGAAAAACAAGCTGCTGGGCGGGGAAGGGCTGTTCCACACCATCCTCACCGGCCCCGGCCGGGTGTGGCTGCAAACCATGCCCATCTGCAACGTGGCGGCCTCCATCCGCCCCTTCATCCCCACCGGGAACGGTTGACACAGCCATGGAGACGCCAAGCCGACCGTATCCCCCCGCGCTGCTCTGGGTCGATGAGGAAAACAAGGTCGTGTCCTTCCATGAGGAGGCGGGCTTTCACGTCCTCTCCTTTCCCACCCGGGACGCAATGTTCCACTTTGTCTTTGAAAAAGGGGCCGACGGGTTCCGGATCCAATAGACGAGGGGAATAGAAGGAGGTCATTATGAAATACGCGGCTGATTTCAGGCGCATCGCCAGGGACGCGCTGCGCGGAAAATGGTTCCTGGCCGTCCTCGCCGGACTGGTCGCCTCCCTTTTGGGCGGCGCCAGCTTCGAGGGGCCGGACATCACCTTACATGTGGATCCCAACGGCGTGCAGGCCGGTCTCCAGATCGCGGGGCAGACGGTCTACACCACCCGGGGCGAGTTCGCGCCCGCCCTTCGGGCCTTCCTCATGGGCGGCGTCCTCTATGTCATCGCCGTCCTGGTGGTCCTGGCCGTGCTCTATTTTATCCTGGGCAGCGTCATCAGCGTGGGATACGCCCGGTTCAATCTGCGCCTGCTGGACCGGGACGCCCCGCCCTTTGAGAGCCTGTTCGCCTATTTCCCCTACTGGAGGACCGCCGCGGCGGCCGGCCTTCTCCAAAGCCTCTACATCCTGCTGTGGTCCCTGCTGCTCATCGTCCCCGGCATTATGGCGGCGTACAGCTACTCGATGACCTCCTTCATCCTGGCGGAGTACCCCGAGCTCACCGCCCGGGAGGCCATCGCCCGCTCCAAGGAGCTGATGTATGGAAACCGCTGGCGGCTGTTCTGCCTGCAATTGAGCTTCATCGGCTGGAGCCTGCTGTGTACCCTGACCATGGGCATTGGCAATCTGTGGCTGACGCCGTACACCCACGCCGCCACCGCCGCCTTCTACCGGGAGATCTCCGGTCCCATCTTTGTGGACTGACCGCCCCCTCACAGGATTTTTTCCACAGGCAGAGCCCCGGTCCGCCATCGGACCGGGGCTCTGCCTGTCAAAAAAGTCCCTTGAGGGAGGTTTTTCGACCCTTCGGAGGGCCATTCTGACAGCCCGTATCCCGCTGCTTTGGGGGGCGGCGGCCGGAAAAAACGCCGGAAACGGTTTACTTTCCGGCGCTTTGGCGGTATGATAATGTCTGCCGAATCAACCGCAAAGCGGTGGATTCACGCGGCGGCAGCCGCTTTTACGGAACCTCCGCCGGCAGGCCGGGGAGGGAAGGAGAGGAAGTGCGGGCCATGAAGGGGAACAAGCGGCTCTCCCCCAACACGGGGCTGAGCATTCTGCTGCTGGCGGTGTGCGTGAGCATGCTGCTCCTCGGCGTCTCTCTGGTGCGGACCAAGCTGCTGAAAAACACCCAGGAGCTGGGCATGGCCCTGGCGGAGAGCTACGCCTCCGAGGAGGAGCTGCACGTGACCACATACAGCAACTTCCTGATGCTGGGCGCCCAGTATGTGGAGGAGCTGGAGGGCGCTGGGGCCTCCGAGGAGGAGATCCAGCGGTGGCTGAGCAGCTATTTTGACAAGATCACCGTCGCTCTGGGGGAAAACGTCGTGGACCCCTACGCCGTCATCAACGGGACCATCGTGGCGGCCAACCCCAGGGAGGGGGACGGGGACTACGACTACCGGAGCGCCGAATGGTATCAGCAGGCCCTGGCCGCCGGGGGCGGGATGGTCTTTACCGACGCCTATACCGACGCCATCACCGGCGAGCCGGTGATCACCGCCGCCGTGCGCTTCCAGAACTCCGACGGCGTGATGGCCATGGACATCTTCCCCCAGAACCTGCACAGCGACGGGGCGGGCAAGGCCCTGCCCGAGGGCGGCTCCCTTTACGTGTGCGACTCGGCGGGGACCCTCCTCTTTGCCGAGACCCCGTGGGACGTCCCCGACGAGGAGCTGCAGTTCTATCTGGACCAGATCCTGCTGGGCATCCGGGACGGCTCCCTGGCCGGCTACGACTCCTCCTTCCAGGACCCGGATGGGGTGGACCGGGGGGCCTATTACAGCGAGATGAGCAGCGGCTGGACCGTCATCCTCACCATCCCCCTCCAGAACGTCCTCATGGGGGAGCAGAACACCACCATTCTGGTGATGGTGGCCATCTCGGTGCTGGTGATGGCGGTCATCGTGATCATGGTGCTCCGGGACCTGCTCAACAGCCGCCGCATCCGGCGGGCCGACAACACCATCGCCATCCTGGGGGACTCCTTCTACGCCATCTACCGGGTCAACTATAAGGCGGGGACCTACGAGGCCATCAAGGTCTCCCCCGACCTCTCCGACAGCCTGCCCGAGGCGGGGGACTACCAGGTCCTGCTGGACGTGGTGGGCACCCTGGTGGACCCGGAGACCTTCCACGATTTTTCCATGAGCTTCTCCCTGGAGAGCATCCGGCAGCGGGTGGCCGAGCGGCTGCCCGACTACGGCGGGGACTACCAGCGCCGCTTCGGGGACGCCTACAAGTGGGTCAACATCCGCACCCTCTACGACGGCGTCCGGGCCCCCGACGAGGTCATCCTCTGCTTCCGGGAGGTGGACGTGGAGAAGCGGCAGCAGCTCCAGCAGATGCGCATCCTGGAGGAGGCCCTGGACACCGCCAAGAAGAGCACCAAGGCCAAAAACACCTTCTTCTCCAACATGTCCCACGACATGCGCACCCCCCTCAACGCCATCATCGGCCTGGCCGAGCTGGCCCAGCGGGACCGGGAGGACCGGGAGAAGGTGGACGACTACATCCGGAAGATCGCCTTCTCCGGCAAGCAGCTCCTCTCCCTCATCAACGACATTCTGGAGCTCTCCCGGCTGGAGTCGGGCCGGGACACCCTGAGCCGCCAGCACTTCGACCTGCGGCAGTGCGTGGAGGACAACGCGGCTGCCTTCCGGGAGCTGGCCCGGAAGGAGGACCGGGACTTCACGGTGGAGCTGGAGCTCACCGACGCCCAGGTGGAGGGGGACCCCTTCAAGCTGGGACAGATCCTGGGCAACCTCCTCTCCAACGCCTTCAAATACAGCCGGCCGGGGGACCGGGTGCGCCTGACGGTGAAGCAGTTCGACTTCCAGCAGCACAGCAAGTACCAGTTCACCGTGGAGGATACGGGCATCGGCATGTCGGAGCAGTTTTTGGAGCACATCTTCGACCCCTACGCCCGGGAGACCCGCTTCGCCGTCCAGACGGTCACCGGCACCGGCCTGGGCATGCCCATCGTCAAGAGCCTGGTCCAGCGGATGAGCGGCGAGATCACGGTGGAGAGCGTCCTGGGGAAGGGCAGCCGCTTCACGGTGACCCTCCCCATGGAGGCCGTCCGGGAGGAGGGGGCCGCCCAGGCGGAGGCCCCGGCGGAGGAAACGGTGGACCTGAACGGCCGGCGGGTGCTCCTGGCCGAGGACAACGAGCTCAACATGGAGATCGCCGTGGAGCTCCTCACCATGCACGGCGTGGAGGTCCTCCAGGCCCGGGACGGGGCCGAGGCGGTGTCCCTCTTCCAGAAGAGCCCACCCTACGCCGTGGACGCCGTCCTCATGGACATGCAGATGCCGGTGATGGACGGCTGCGAGGCCGCCCGGGCCATCCGCGCCCTGGACCGGCCCGACGCCGCCAGCGTGCCCATCATCGCCGTCACCGCCAACGCCTTCGCCGAGGACATCGCCAGGACCACCGAGGCCGGCATGAACGGCCACATCTCCAAGCCCATCGACTTCGCCCTGCTCTGCCGGACCCTGGCCCGGCTGGTCAAGGGGTGAGAAAGGGGCCGCAAATGGGCGGGAAGGCTTGACTTTTGCCGCCCGGACTCATAAAATGGACCACGGGAAAAATTTCAAGAAAAGGATTGAGATATATGGCACAGGACAAAAAGCAGGTGGAGCAGATCACCGATATGGAGGTGGACTTCGCCCAGTGGTACACCGACGTGTGCAAGAAGGCGGAGCTCATCGACTACTCCAGCATCAAGGGCATGTTCATCTACCGCCCCTACGGCTACGCCATCTGGGAGAACATCCAGCGCATCATGGACGCCGAATTCAAGAAGTGCGGCCATGAGAACGTGTATCTCCCCATGCTCATCCCCGAGAGCCTCCTCCAGAAGGAGAAGGACCACGTAGAGGGCTTCGCCCCCGAGTGCGCCTGGGTGACCGTGGGCGGCAGTGAGAAGCTGGAGGAGCGCTACTGCATCCGGCCCACCAGCGAGACCCTGTTCTGTGAGCACTACAAGAATATCATCCACTCCTGGCGCGACCTGCCCAAGCTGTACAACCAGTGGTGCTCGGTGCTGCGCTGGGAGAAGACCTCC
>DXDV01000123.1 GCA_019115345.1 Candidatus Intestinimonas stercorigallinarum
CCATCGGCTATGAGCCGGAGCAGGGGGACGTGGTGGTGCTGAGCAAGAACACCTTCCACGACGGCGCCCCCATCGTCAAGCGGATCATCGCCGTGGGCGGCCAGACCGTGGACATCGATTACGACACCAACACCGTCTATGTGGACGGGGTGGCCCTGGACGAGTCCTATATCCTGGAGCCCATGCGGCCGCTGCCGGCGGAGTACGCCACCCACATCGAGGTGCCCGAGGGCTCCGTCTTCGTCATGGGCGACAACCGCAACAACTCCACCGACGGCCGGGACCCCAGGGTGGGAGTGGTGGACCAGCGGTGCATTCTGGGGAAGGCCCTCTTTGTGCTGCTGCCCTTCCAGGACGCCGGGGTGGTGGAGTCCGTCTCCCAGCCCAGAGCCTGAACCCACAGTTTGACCGGGGGTGCTGATATGGACATCAAAGAGATCGTGGCGAAACAGCCCAGGCTGCGTCTGACGCCGCTGCCCACGCCGCTGGAGTTCGCCCCCAACCTGACCGCCCTGCTGGGGGGACCCAGGATCTATGTGAAGCGGGACGACCTCACCGCCCTGGCCTTCGGGGGGAACAAGACCCGGAAGCTGGAGTTCCTGCTGCCCCAGGCGGCGGCGGAGGGGGCGGACACCGTCATCACCCTGGGCGGCCTCCAGTCCAACTGGGTGCGGCAGACCGTGGCCGCCGCCCGGAAGCTGGGCATGGAGGCGGTGGTGGTGCTGGAGGGGGAGCCCCCCGAGGGAGACCTCCAGGGCAACCTGCTGCTGGACCGCCTGATGGGGGCCGAGCTGCGCTACGAGCCAAACGTGCCCCAGGACGTGGAGGATCTGGAGATCCAGGGGGTCTTCCCCATCACCGGGAAGATCGCCGAGGAGTACCGGGCCAAGGGCCGGCACCCGGTGCTCATGCCCCTTGGCGGCGCCACCCCCGTGGGCAACCTGGGCTACATCAACGCCGTGGACGAGCTCCATGACCAGCTCAAGGCGCTGGGGGTGAAGGCGGACTATGTCATCGCCGCCACCGGCACCGGCGGCACCCAGGCCGGCATCGAGTGCGGCCTGCGCCTTTCCGGCATGGACGCCAGGATGCTGGGCATCAGCGTCAGCCGCCACACCCGGCCCAAGGAGGAGGAGATCGCCGGGCTGTGCAACGCCACCATGGACTTTCTGGGCTGTGGGGAGCGGTTCACCGCCGAACAGATCTCCGTCAACTACGACTACATCGGCGCCGGCTACGGCGCCGTCACCGACGCCGCCCTGGAGGCGGTGTCCATGGCCGCCCGCACCGAGGGCCTCATCCTCTGCCACACCTACGCCGGCAAGGCCTTTGCCGGCATGGTGGACCTTATCCGCAAGGGGGTCCTCACCAAAGAGGATACCGTGGTCTTCTTCCACACCGGCGGCGGCGTGGCCAACTTCGCCCACCCGGAGCTCTTCCGGTAATGAGACAAAACAACGGCTGAGAAGTGCAGAGGCACTTCTCAGCCGTTGTTTCTTTATCATGCTGAAAAGGCGACACGATCAGCCGTTCCCCAGCTCCGCCCGGGTCCAGGTCTGCTCTCCGGTGGCCAGGTCCATGGTGACGGTGTAGATGCCCTTTTCAAACAGCAGGGGCGGTGTTTCATAGAAATCATAGTGATAGGCATCCTCTGTCAGGGTGACGGTATAGGTCAGACTGGTGCCGTCCTGGGAGAGTACGGGGTTTTCAGGTTTTCCATGATCAGGTCCACGAAAACCGATAAATTCTAAGATCGGGGTCTCATATCTCCGGACCGACAGATCCCGATCGATCACATAGATATGATAAACGGTATTGCTCCAGCCTAGGGAAGGATAAATCATGGAGAAAGTAAAATAATCCTCGCTCTCCACGGCGAAGGCGTAATACCCTGAATTGGGGAATGTGCTGAGAAAACCCGGCTGCGGCTCCAGAATGGAGAAGGGGTTCTCCCGCCCAGCGCCGTCAAAGGGGACCATCTCGTACAGCCGCAGCAGAGAGATAAAGCACTGCTCCTCTGTATATGTCCCCAGCGGGTCGAACCGTCCATCCCCCACACCGTTCATGATCCCCAACTGGCTCATCAGTGCCACGTCCTCCAGGGCCCAGTCCGCGATGTCCTCCTGATCCGTAAAGGTGACCGGCTCCAGCACATCTGGCTCCGCGCTCTGGTAGGCCCGATAGGTCCGGGACAGCATGGCAGCGGCCTCCTGCCGGGTGATCGTGCGGTCCAGCTCCAGCTCGCCCTCGCCCGTTCCCTGAAGGATACCCAAATCGATGGCAGCATCCACTGCCACATCCACCGAGGCGTAGATGGGCTTCTCACTCTCCGCCTGCCTCCGGTAGTTCATGACGAGGGTATAGCCCTCCAAATCGACACCAAAGCCCTTGGCCACCAGGGCGGCCGCGTTGCAGGCAAAATCCTCCCGGGAAATGGCGTCTTGGATAAATGAAAAGTAATCATAAGGGTCGTAAATGAGATCCAATTCCACCGCCCGGCCCACCTCCTCCCTGGCCCAGTCGGAGGTGCGGTACGGGAACTCTTCCTCCGCTGCCAAGGCTGTGGGAGCCAACAAAAATATTGCCAGGAAAAACGTAATCCATTTTTTCATTCTGTTCCCATCCTTTCATAATCTCACATTTTGAACGCTCAGAACCAGCGTATACTATGGCAGCTCCGCGCGGGTCCATATCTGCTCTCCGGTAGCCAGGTCCAGGGTGACGGTGTAGACGCCTTTCTCAAACAGCAGGGGCCAGTCCGCCTCTTCCACGCCGGTCTCGATGTGATAAACATCCTCCTCCAGGGTGGCCGTATAGATCAGATTTCCGCCGCCCTCGGAGAGGGCGGAGTATTCCGGCCTGGCGTATTCCACACCGCGGAAGCTGTCGGAGTGGCTGATGATGGGGGTCTTGTATGTCCGGACCGAGAGGTCCTCTCCGATCACACAGATGTCGTAGGACGAAAAGCTCCAGCCTCCGGTGGGGTGAAGCATGGCGCAGATGTAGCAGTCCTCACGCTCCAGGGCGAAACAGAGCTCCGACTGATACTCCGTATAGAGAAAGCCCGGCTCCGGTCTTATAGAAAAGGGGGCCTCCCGCCCGGTGCCGTCAAAGGGGACCGCCTCATAGAGCCGCAGCAGGGAGAGGATGCACTGCTCCTGCGTATACTCCCCCAGAGGGTCGAACCGTCCATCCCCCACACCGTTCATGATCCCCAGCTGGCTCATCAGCGCCACGTCCTCCAGGGCCCAGTCGGCGATGTCCTCCCGGTCCGTGAAGGAGACCGTCTCCGGCACATCTGGCTCCGCGCTCTGGCAGGCGCGATAGGTCCGGGCCAGCATGGCAGCTGCCTCCTGTCGGGTGATGCGGGCGTCACGGTCATACCCCTGTGTGCCGTCTCCCCTGCCCTGGAGGATACCCAGATCAGCGGCGGTATCTATGGCGGAATAGGTAAAGGCCGGGTCCTCGACCTGACCCCGATAGCGCATGATCAGAACATAGCCCTCCAGGTCCTTGCCGAAGCCCTTGGCCACCAAAGCGGCGGCGTTGGAGGCAAAGTCTCCCCGGGTGATAGAGGATCGCAGGTCGCTGAAGTGGCCATAGGGGTCGTAAATGAGGCCCAGCTCTGCCGCCCGGGACACCTCCTCCCGGGCCCAGTCAGAGGTATGGTACGGGAACTCTTCTTCCGCCGCCAGGGCTGTGGGGACCATCAGAAGCAGCACCAGGAAAAAGGCCGTCGTTCTTTTCACAGAGTCCATCCCCCTTTTTGCACTTGCAGTATACAAATAGTATATTTTTTCAAGGGAGCCTTGTCAAGCAAACCACGGCCCGGCCTGTTCAGGCGATCAGCTCCGCACCCACGGTGTAGGTCCAGGCGCCGTCCTCGCCCCGCTGACCCACGCAGTCGCCGAAGAAATAGGCCCCCAGGCCGGAGCGCCACTTCTGGGCGTCAAAGGCTACCAGCTCCGGCGGCTCCTCTCCCGGCTCCAGGTCGGGCAGGGACCAGGCCGCCTCCTCGTCCACGGTGATGGAGAAGTGGACCCCGTCCTCCCAGCAGTAGAGGGCCAGGGAGTCGGCATATCCCTCCGCGGGCTCGGCGGTGGGGGTGAAGTACCCCTCCTCCCACAGCTCCTCCAGGGTGCCGGTGACGGGGCTGGCGTTATGGGCGCTGGCGAAGGCCCAGGCGATGGCGGACTTCTCCCCCTCGGTGAGGCCGGGGACCTGGGACAGGTCCACCCCCACCTGGGTGATGCCGCCGTTGAGACCGTCGTCCACGGCCCACAGGTCCTCCAGCACCTGGAGCCAGAGGGCGCACTGTCCGTCCCCCTCCTCCACCACGGTGAGGCGGTAGCTCTCCCCGGGCTGCGCGGGGAAGCTCTCGGCGATGAGACCGTTGAAGGCCAGCTCCACCGTCATGCCGTCCCGGAGGGCGGTGTAGTCCGTCTCGGCTCCGTCCAGCCACACGGGCAGGTCCTGCACGCCGATGGTGTAGACGTCATAGCCAGCCTCACCTGCCAGCAGCAGTTTCCCCGTCTCCGCCCCGTCCACGATGGTGGCGGTGAGGTAGCTGGGCTCCTCGTCCTGGGCCAGGCTGGGCGGCGTAACGGATGGGGAGACGGCGGCCGTCCCGGCGGGGGCGGCGGTCTCCCCGGGGACTTGACCGCAGCCGGCCAGCGGCAGCGCACACAGGAGCAGCAGGGCAAAGAGTCTGACCATCATAGAGATCCCCTCCTTTTTTGTTATGTTTTTAGACGGAAGGCGGAAAAAATCGTTCCCTCCCCCTTGACTTTTCCGCAGAAAGAGATATCATAAGCATATGATGAAAAACTAAAGAAAAGTTTAGGAGGGATGTCCATGACCCAGCGGGAAGCACAGATCCTCCAGTGGATCCGGGAGAACCCCATGATCTCCCAGCAGGAGCTGGCGGACAGGGCGGGGATCACCCGGTCGTCGGTGGCGGTCCACATCTCCAACCTGATGAAGAAGGGCTACATCGGCGGCAAGGGGTACATCGTCCGGGACCAGGCCTACGCCGTGGTGGTGGGCGGCGTGAACCTGGACATCGGCGGCACCCCCTTCGCCCCTCTGGTGGGGCAGGACTCCAACCCGGGGAAGGTGACCATGAGCCTGGGGGGCGTGGGCCGGAACATCGCCCACAACATGGCTCTGCTGGGGCTGGACGTGCGGCTCCTCACCGCCCTGGGGGACGACATGAACGCCCAGAAGATCACCGCCTCCTGCATCGAGCTGGGGATTGACCTGGCCCCCTCCCTCCAGGTCCCCGGCGGGAGCACCTCCACCTATCTCTTCCTCACCGACGAGAAGGGGGACATGGCCCTGGCGGTGTCCGACATGGCCATCTACGACCACCTGACCCCCCGGTATCTGGCCACCAAGGAGGCCCTGCTGAACAACGCCCGGCTGGTGGTGGCCGACACCAACATCCCGGCGGAGAGCCTCCGGTGGCTGGCGGAGAACTGCAAGGCGCCGGTCTTCGTGGACCCGGTGTCCACCGCCAAGGCCGTCAAGGTAAAGCCGGTGCTGGGCAGGCTCCACACCCTCAAGCCCAACCGCATCGAGGCTGAGCTCCTCTCCGGGGTGGCCATCACCGACGATGAGAGCCTGGCCCGCTGCGCCGACGCCCTGCTGGAGACGGGGCTCCACCGGGTGTTCATCAGTCTGGGGGCGGAGGGCGTCTACGCCGCCGACCACCTGGGGGGACGGGTGAAGGTGCCCTGCCTCCCCGCCGAGATGGTGAACACCACCGGCTGCGGGGACGCCTTCATGGCCGCCCTGGCCTGGGGCTGGCTGGAGGGCCTGGGGCTCCGGGAGGCCGCCCTGGCGGGAGAGGCCGCCTCGGCCATCTCCATGGAGGGCAAGGAGACCATCAACCCCGACCTGAGCGTGGACGCCCTGCGCCGCCGCGCCGGTCTTTGAGCAAGTGTACGACAAACATGGATAATATATGGAGGTAACGATCATGTCTCTCAACAAGTATCTGGACGTCTCCCCTGAGGTGGCCGCCGCCGTCGCCGAAGGTAAGCCCGTGGTGGCCCTGGAGTCCACCATCATCTCCCACGGCATGCCCTATCCCCAGAACGTGGAGACCGCTCTGAAGGTGGAGTCCATCATCCGGGAGAACGGGGCCGTCCCCGCCACCATCGCCATCCTGGGCGGCCGCCTGAAGGCCGGCCTCACCGCCGAGGAGATCGAGTACCTGGGCAAGAAGGGCACCGCCGTCCACAAGGCCAGCCGCCGGGACCTGGCGGTGCTGTGCGCCCGGGGAGCCGACGGCGCCACCACCGTCACCACCACCATGATCATCGCCCACATGGCGGGCATCCAGATCTTCGCCACCGGCGGCATCGGCGGCGTCCACCGGGGGGCCGAGACCACCATGGACATCTCCGCCGACCTGGAGGAACTGGCCCAGACCCCCGTCATGGTGGTGTGCGCCGGGGCCAAGTCCATCCTGGACCTGGGGCTCACCCTGGAGTACCTGGAGACCCACGGCGTCCCCGTCATCGGCTACGGCACCAAGGAGCTGCCCGCCTTCTACACCCGGAAGAGCGGCTTTGCCGTGGACTATGAGATCGACAGCCCCGCCGAGTTGGCGGCGGCCTTCCGGGCCAGCCTGGACATGGGCCTCAAGGGGGGCATGCTGGTGACCAACCCCATCCCCGAGGAGTACTCCATGGACCCCGCCGTCATCAACAAGGCCATCGACGAGGCGGTGGCCGAGGCCAAGGCCCAGGGCATCCACGGCAAGGAGACCACCCCCTTCCTGCTGGCCAGGATCAAGGACATCACCGGCGGCGACAGCCTGGATTCCAACATCCAGCTGGTCTTCAACAACGCCCGCCTGGCCGCCCGGACGGCGGTCGAGCTGTGCAAGGAGTAACGTTCCGCGCGAAAAGACCCCCTCGAGCGCCCCTGCGCCTCTGCGGCACGTCCGCCGTCTCACGGAGGCTTTTCGACAAGCTCAGCGCCGCCCTCTCCCCGCGGGGAAAGGGCGGCGCTGTTTTGTGTCTGCGCGGCGTTACAGGGCGGCCAGGGCCTGGTCCAGATCGGCGCGGAGGTCGTCCGCGTCCTCGATGCCCACGGAGAGACGGATGAGGTCGGGGGAGACGCCGGCGGCCTCCAGCTCGGCGTCGTTCATCTGCCGGTGGGTGGTGGAGGCGGGGTGGAGGACGCAGGTCTTGGCGTCGGCCACGTGAGTGGCGATGGAGCAGAGCTTCAGCCCCGCCATGAACCGGGAGGCGGCCTCCCGGCCCCCCTTCACCCCGAAGGAGATGACGCCGCAGGTGCCGTCCGGCATGTACTTCTCCACCAGGGCGTGGTAGGGGCTGCTCTCCAGGCCGGGGTAGTTGACCCAGGCCACCTTGTCGTGGCCCTCCAGATACCGGGCCAGGGCCAGGGCGTTGGCGCAGTGTTTGGCCATCCGCAGGGGAAGGGTCTCCAGCCCCACGTTGAGGAGGTAGGCGTTCATGGGGGCGGGGGAGGCGCCGAAGTCCCGCATGAGCTGGGCCACCGCCTTGGTGATGTAGGCCCCCTCCAGGCCGAACTTCTCGGCGTAGGTGATGCCGTGGTAGCTCTCGTCGGGGGTGGTGAGGCCGGGGAACTTGTCGGCGTGGGCGAGCCAGTCGAACCTGCCCGAGTCCACGATGGCGCCCCCCACGCCGTTGGCGTGGCCGTCCATGTACTTGGTGGTGGAGTGGGTGACGATGTCGGCGCCGTGCCCGAAGGGGCGGCAGTTCACCGGGGTGGGGAAGGTGTTGTCCACGATGAGGGGCACCCCGTGGGCGTGGGCGGCCTTGGCGAAGCGCTCGATGTCCAGCACCGTGAGGGCGGGGTTTGCGATGGTCTCCCCAAAGACGGCCTTGGTGTTGGGGCGGAAGGCAGCCTCCAGCTCGGCGTCGGAGCAGTCGGGGCCCACGAAGGTGAAGCCGATGCCCATGCGCTTCATGGTGACGGCGAAGAGGTTGAAGGTGCCGCCGTAGATGGCGGAGGAGGCCACCACGTGGTCCCCGCAGCCGGCGATGTTGAAGATGGCGAAGAAGTTGGCGGCCTGGCCGGAGGAGGTGAGCATGGCGGCAGTGCCCCCCTCCAGGGCGCAGATCTTGGCGGCCACGGCGTCGC
The DNA here is from genome assembly GCA_019115345.1 of Candidatus Intestinimonas stercorigallinarum. Taxonomy (GTDB): domain Bacteria; phylum Bacillota; class Clostridia; order Oscillospirales; family Oscillospiraceae; genus Intestinimonas; species Intestinimonas stercorigallinarum. Next base: position 8,140 of record DXDV01000123.1, read on the forward strand.
TGGTGGGGTTCTGGAGCCGGGTGTAGAAGTAGCCGGCGGCCTCCAGGTCGAAGAGGGCGCCCATGGCCTCCCCGGTGGCGTACCGGAAGGTGGTGGACTGGACGATGGGGATGTTCCGGGGCTCCCCGTTGCCGGGGGTGTAGCCGGCGTGGAGACAGTTGGTGCTCAGGCGGTAGTCGGACATGGGGCATCTTCCTTTCTGGAGTGGCTGATGGAAACTAGACTACTCGTTCCCCAGCCGTTTGTCAATGAAAATCAGGGGACCACCAGGTCGGGATTTGCCTCCAGGGGGGCGCTGGTGGGCACGCCGCCGTACTCCGCCACCGACTCCCCCTCCACCAGGAGGAGGAGGGCGTCCACGTTGGGAAGCTGGCAGAGGGTGTTGACCACGGCGTAGAGGAGAAGCCGGGCCTGGCTAGCCGTCTCGGGCTGCTCCGTCAGGAAGCCGGCGCTGAAGTTGACGCAGCAGATCCCGTCCTCGTCCACCCACAGGTCGATGACCTGGACGCTTTCAGATAGGGGGAAGGAGAGCTCCCGGCTCTCCGGCCCCGCCAGCAGGGCCTGGAGCAGGACCTCCTCGGCGGTCTGGCCGCTCTCCACCAGCAGCTCCCGGTGCTCCGCCGCCAATCCCCCGTCCTCGCGGAGGAAGTAGAGGTCGGCGGAGAGGTAGACCGGCTCGTCCTCGTCGCTGGAGAGGATGACGTCGCTCTCCCGGAGGAGCTGGTGGTCCCGGTAGGGGATGGGCTCCCCCTCCACCAGGATGGAGACGGCCTCCACCCCCTCCAGCTGGCAGAGGGTGAGGGCGATGCAGTAGTCGGCCAGGGTGAGCTCCACCCCGGAGAGGCCGCCGTAGCGCTCGGAGAGGTCCACCTCGCACACCCCGTCGGTGAGGACAGGGGGGGAGAGCTGGTAGACCCCCTCGGGGAAGGGGGAGCGCAGCTGGTCGGAGAGGGGCCCGGAGAGCAGGCACTCCACCAGGGCCTCCATGGGGTCGGCGCTCTGGGGGATGCGGCGCTCCTCGCTCTGGATGGCGGCCCCCCCGAGGACCTGGGCGCTCTCGTCCTCAGGCAGGGGGACGCTGAAATAGACGGCGTAGGTCTGGCCGCTCTCCTCCCCGCCGGCGGCGGGGGCGCAGCCGGAGAGCGGCAGGAGAAGGGCCAGCAGCACGCTCAGGATACGGGTCCTCACAAAGGCGCACCTCCCTCTTCCGTCCAGCGGGGGAAGGCCACCTGGAAGCAGGTGCCCCCCTCCTCCCGGCGGCGGACGGTGACGGCGCCGCCGTGCTGCCGGGCGGTATCCTTGACGATGGACAGGCCCAGGCCGGTGCCGCCGGCGGCCCGGGACCGGGCCTTGTCCACCCGGTAAAAGCGGTCGAAGACCTTGGGCAGGTCCTCCTCGGGGATGCCCACCCCGGTGTCCTCCACGGTGAGGAGGACCAGATCCCCCATGGCGCGCAGGCCCACCATGACCCGGCCGCCGGGGACGTTGTACTTCACGGCGTTTTCCACCAGGTTGAAGGCGATCTGGTAGAGGTCGTCCTGGGTGGCCTGCACCACGCAGTCCGCCTCCAGGCAGGTCTCCACGGTCACGGCGCTCTCCTTGGCCAGGGGGGAGAGCATGTGGACCACCTTCTCCACCACCGGGGCCACCTCCACCGGCGCCGTCTCCACCGCCACGGCGCTGTCCATGCGGGTGAGGGTGAGGAGCTTTTCCGAGATGCGGGTGAGCCGGTCGGCCTCCTCCCCGATGTCGGAGACGAAGTCCCGCACCGTGGCCGGGTCCATGCCGTCGGTCTGGAGGATGGAGTCGGTGAGCAGGCGGATGGAGGCCAGGGGGGTCTTGAGCTCGTGGGAGGCGTCGGAGACAAAGCGGCGGCGGACCTCCTCGGTGGTCTGGAGCCGGCCGGTGAGCTGGTTGAATTCCCCGGCCAGCTGGCTGAGCTCGTCGCGGCCCCGGATGTCCACCCGGTGGCCGTACTCGCCCTCCCGGACGATGCGGATGGCCCGGAGCAGCTCGCCCACCCGGCGGGTGAGCACCCGGGAGAAGAAGCCGCTCATGATGAGCACCACCACGCAGATGACCAGGGAGATGGAGGTGAGGTTGCGCTGGATGTCGGTGAGGAGCTGGGCCTGGTCGGTGTCCCGCTCGTAGAGGTAGACGCAGCCGATGGTCATGTCCCGGTAGATGACGGGGACGGCGGCCCGGCTGTGGAAGGCCCCGTCCTGGTAGGAGGAGATGGCGGCGTTGTAGCCCCGCAGGGCGGCGCTCACCTCGCCGAGCATGGCGTAGCGCCCCTCAGTGAAGCGCAGCTCGTCGCTGTCGTAGAGGATGAGGCCGAACTCGTCGGTGACCAGCACCCGGAACTGGCCGATGTAGCCCAGCTGCTCCATGTAGTCCCGGACGCTCTCTGAGGTCAGGGACTCGGTGCGGGCGATGGTGTCGGCGATGACGGAGGCCTGGGACTGGAGAAGGCTGGTCTTGGAGCGAAAGACCAGATCCTGGGAGACCAGCACCGGATAGGTGTTGAGCAGGATCAGCACCGCCGCGATGATGATGAGGTAGGTCAGGGCGAATTTGAGCTGCAGGGAGCGGCGGAAGGGGATCTTCTCTCCCCCGGACGGATGGGACAAGGCGTTCACCTCCTTGGACAGGGCCGCTGGGTCAGCTGTTTTTCAGATAGTACCCCACGCCCCACTTGGTGAGGATGTACTCCGGATTGGCCGGGTCCAGCTCCAGCTTCTCCCGGAGCCGGCGGATGTGGACGTCCACCGTGCGGTACTCCCCGGCGTACTCGTACCCCCAGACGATGTTGAGGAGGTTCTCCCGGGAGTAGACCCGGCCGGGATTGCGCATCAGCAGCTCCATGAGGTCGAACTCCTTGGCGGTGAGCTCCACCGGGGTGCCGTCCCGGAGGGCGGAGCGCTCGTCGGCGTCCAGGACGATGTGGCCCTGGACCAGACGGGCGGACTTCTCCCGCTGCCCGGCGGCGCCGGAGCGGCGGAGCATGGCCCGGATGCGGGCCTTGAGCTCCAGGATGTTGAAGGGCTTGGTCACATAGTCGTCGGCGCCGCACTCGAAGCCGATGATCTTGTCGGTGTCCTCGCTGCGGGCGGTGAGCATGATGACGGGCACGTTGGAGAACTCCCGGATGCGCATGCAGGCCTGGAGCCCGTCGATCTTGGGCATCATCAGGTCCAGGATGATGAGGTCGAAGCCCCCGTTCCGGGCCAGCTCCACCGCCTGCTCCCCGTCGCAGCCCACCTCCACCTGGTAGCCCTCGTTCTCCAGGTTGAACTTGATGCCCTTTACCAGAACCTTTTCGTCGTCTACCACCAGAATTTTTGCCATATGATCCTCCCGTCACGCGATGCTATTCCACCGTGATATAGTCGATGAGCCCCTCCAGGGTGGCCTCCCCGATGCCGGGCACCCGGGTGATGTCCTCCGGGATGCGGAAGGGGCCGTTGGCCTCCCGGTCGGCCACGATGTCGGCGGCCCGCTTCGCCCCGATGCCGGGAAGGGCGTCCAGCTCCTGGGTGGTGGCGGTGTTGATGTTGATGGGCTCCATCGCCCCGGCTTCCGGGCTCCGGGCCGCCCCGGCCCGGGCCGTCTCTTCCGCCGCCGGCGGCAGGGCCTCCACCCGGTAGGGCGCCGTCCCGCGGCCGGAGCCCAGCAGGTAGCCCGCCGCCAGAAGAAGGAAGGCGGCGGTGAGGCTCAGCAGGATCTTTTCGATCGGGGAAATTTTCATCTTCACGCCCCCTCCAACCGATTGCGCCGGGCGGTCAAGTCTGCTATAATACCTTCACAAGAACGGTGGCCCTTTGCGCCACAAAAACAATTATAACACATCTGCTAGGAGTTTCCCATGAAAAAATATCGACGCCGCCTACCCGTACGCCTCCTCTCCCTCTGCCTGGCCCTCGCCCTGGCCGCCCCGTGGGCCCTGGCCGCCTCTCCCGATCCCCAGCCCGCGGAGACCGCCCAGCCCGCGGCGGTCCAGAAGGAGCCGGTGGAGAGCCAGATCCTCCAGGACATGTACATCGACGGCACCGCCGCCATTCTGGTGGACGCCCAGACCGGCACCGTCCTCTATGAGCAGGCCGCCCGCGAGCGCCGCTACCCCGCCAGCATCACCAAGGTCATGACCGCCCTGCTGGCCGTGGAGGCCATCGACCGGGGGGACCTCTCCAAGGACATGGTCATCACCGTGGGGCCCGAGGTGGGCACCGACGTGGGGGAGGGCAGCTCCACCCAGAACATCAAGGAGGGGGAGCAGATCCGGCTGGAGGACGTGCTCTACTGCGTCCTGGTGGCCTCGGCCAACGAGGCCTGCAACGTCATCGCCCAGGCGGTGTCGGGGAACGTGGAGGACTTTGTGGCGCTCATGAACCAGCGGGCCGCCGAGCTGGGCATGGAGGACACCCACTTCGTCAACACCCACGGCTACCACGACCAGGACCACTACACCACCGCCTACGACATCTCCCTCATGTGTCAGGAGGCCATGGAGCACGAGCTCTTCCGCACCATCGTCTCCTCTAAGAGCTATACCGTCCCCGCCACCAACCTCCATGAGGCCCGGGAGCTCCACGAGACCAACGCCCTGGTCTCCACCTGGCGGGTCACCGGCTACTACTACCAGTACGCCACCGGCATCAAGACCGGCCACACCCCCGAGGCGGGCTACTGCCTGGCCTCCTCGGCCAGCAAGGACGGCCGGGACCTCATCGCCGTGGTCATGGGCTGCGAGCGGGTGCCCGGCACCACCGGCAGCGAGGGCTTTACCTATTTCAGCGAGTCCGTCCGGCTGCTGGAGTGGGGATTTCAGAATTTTTCCACCAAGCAGCTCCTGGACTCCACCTACTTCGCCGGCACCATCCCGGTGACCCTCTCCCGGGAGACCGACCGCATCGGCGTCCAGGCCAGCGGCGAGCTGGAGGCCATCCTGCCCAACGACCTGGACCCCGCCGACTTCCAGCTCACCCCCGTCTATGACGCAGAAAGCCTGACGGCGCCGGTGACCAAGGGGCAGGTGGTGGGCCACGTCACCGTCTCCAACGGGGACACGGTGTACGGCCAGCTGGACCTGGTGACGGTGGACGCCGTGGAGCGCTCCGAGCTCCTCTACCGCCTGGACCAGATCGAGACCTTCTTCGGCCAGCTCTGGGTACGGGTGGCCCTCATCGTGCTGGGGGTGCTCATCCTGCTGCTGGTGCTCCGCTGGCTCCTCTTCGGCCGCCGCCGGCGCTACGGCAGCTCCCGCCGGGGTTACCGGGGCAGCCATTACAGCGGCCGCCGCCGCGGGAGACGGTAAAGCCGCGTCCTCTCTCAGCCATCCCGGAGGCGGCGGTCTCCCGATGCCGCCAGCGGCGGACGGGTCCGTCGGCCTGACCGGAGGCATTTAACAAGACAAGGAAAGGAAGGATTTTTATGGCACTCATGACCGGCGAGCAGTACATTGAATCCATTCGCAAGATGAAGATGAACGTCTATATGTTCGGGAAGAAGGTGGAGGTCCCCGCCGACGACCCCATTCTGCGGCCCTCTCTGAATTCGGTGCGCATGACCTACGACCTGGCCCAGCTTCCGGAATACGAGGACCTGATGACCGCCGTCTCCCCCTACACGGGGAAGCGGGTCAACCGCTTCACCCACATCCACCAGTCCGCGGAGGACCTGGTGAAGAAGGTGAAGATGCAGCGGCTGCTGGGCCAGAAGACGGCGGCCTGCTTCCAGCGCTGCGTGGGCATGGACGCCTTCAACGCGGTGTTCTCCACCACCTTCGAGACCGACAAGGCCCACGGCACCCACTACCATGAGAACTTCAAGAAGTTCATGATCTACGTCCAGGAGAACGACCTCACCGTGGACGGCGCCATGACCGACCCCAAGGGCGACCGCTCCAAGGCCCCCCATTTGCAGTCCGACCCCGACCTCTTCCTCCATGTGGTGGAGCGCCGGGCCGACGGCATCGTGGTCCGGGGCGCCAAGGCCCACCAGACCGGCGTGCTCAACTCCCATGAGGTCATCGTCATGCCAACCATCGCCATGGGGCCCGAGGACAGGGACTACGCCGTGTCCTTCGCCGTGCCCATGGACAGCGAGGGCATCACCATGATCATCGGCCGGCAGAGCTGCGACACCCGGAAGCTGGAGAACACCGAGCTGGACGTGGGCAACGCGGAGTTCGGCGGCGTGGAGGCCCTGACCGTCTTTGACAATGTGTTCGTGCCCAACGACCGGATCTTCCTCAACGGGGAGACGGAGTTTGCCGGGATGATGGTGGAGCGCTTCGCCGGCTATCACCGCCAGAGCTACGGCGGGTGCAAGGTGGGCGTGGGCGACGTGCTCATCGGCGCCGCCGCCGTGGCCGCCGACTACAACGGCGCGGGCAAGGCCAGCCACATCAAGGACAAGCTCATCGAGATGACCCACCTGAACGAGACCCTGTACGCCTGCGGCATCGCCTGCTCCGCCGAGGGCCACCCCACCGAGAGCGGCAACTACATCATCGACCTGCTGCTGGCCAACGTGTGCAAGCAGAACGTGACCCGCTTCCCCTA
>DXDV01000124.1 GCA_019115345.1 Candidatus Intestinimonas stercorigallinarum
ACATGGAGAACAAGAAGGTCTCCCTGTCCATCCGCGCTCTGCTGGAGGAGCCCGCCGCCGTGGAGGACGAGGAGGAGTGATCCTCTCCCCCTGCACATATCAAGCGCAAAAGACCTGTCTCCTTGAGGAGGCAGGTCTTTTTTGCCGTTTTTTCAGGCAGTCTACAAAATTTGACGCTGGTTTTGCAAAAGGTGGGCGGAATTTTACTTGCGGAATAAAGATAAACGGTATATAATAAACTTGATTTTTCTGTTTGTCAAGGAATTTTTCGTAAGTCAAGGAGGTGGTTATCATGTTTCAGGTAGGGGATAAGATCGTCCATCCGATGCATGGTGCCGGTGTCATCGACAGCATCGTCAGCAAAAAGGTCAACGGTGTGGTGCGGGACTACTACATTCTCAAGCTGCCGGTTGGGGGCATGCTGGTCATGATACCCACCGCCAACACGGAGGAGATTGGTGTCCGCCCCGTGGTGGACCGGGCGGAGGCCGACCGGCTCATCGCCGCCATGCCGGACATTCAGGTGGACATGACCCAGAACTGGAACCGCCGCTATCGGGAAAACATGCTCCGCATCAAGAGCGGGGACCTGATGGAGGTGGCCCGTGTGGTAAAGGGCCTGATGCTCCGGGACGGGGACAGGGGCCTCTCCACCGGGGAGCGGAAGATGCTCCACTCAGCTAAGCAGATCCTCATCTCTGAGCTGGTCCTCTCCCAGGATTCCAGCTACGAGGACATGGAGCGGCGGGTCAACATCGCCATGAGCTGATCCGTCCGCTGGAAAAGGAGCCGCAAGGCTCCTTTTTGTCGGGCAACTCCCTTTTGAAAGGAGCGGAATGCTGTATGTCTGTGTTTGACGTGCTGCGCCGGAAACGTCCGGCGGCGCCGTTCTGCACCGCCGTGGTGCCCGCCGCCGGATCCTCCACGCGGATGGAGGGACAGGATAAGATGCTCCTGGAGCTGGGGGGGCGTCCGGTGCTTCTCCGCGCTCTGGAGGCCCTGGAGGCATGTCAACTGATCCGGGAGATCGTGGTGGTGACCCGGGCGGACCTGGTGGTGCCGGTGAGTCAGCTCTGCCGGACCGCCCGGTTGGAGAAGGTGACTCAGGTGGTGACGGGGGGCGATACCCGCACCCTGTCGGTGCTCGCGGGTGTCCGCTCCGCCAGCCCGGAGGCGGAGCTCATCGCCGTCCACGACGGCGCCCGGCCCTTTGTCACCCAGGAGGTGCTGGAGGAGGTCATCCGCAAGGCGGCGGCCTGCGGCGCGGCGGCCCCGGCGGTGCCGGTGACCGATACGGTGAAGCGGGCCAGGGACGGGCTGGTGGAGGAGACCTTGGACCGGGAGACTCTGTTCGCCATCCAGACCCCCCAGGTCTTTGAGGCGTCGCTCCTGAAGGCGGCCCTTCAGAAGGCGGCGGAGGAGGGGGTCGTCCTCACCGACGACTGCGCCGCCGTGGAGCGGCTGGGCATGCGGGTGTGCCTGACCAAAGGGGACCGGACCAACCTGAAGCTGACCACTCCGGCTGATTTGGACCTGGGTCTGGGTATTTTGATGGGAAGGGGGGAGCTGTGATGGCGGAGCTTCGGATCGGGCACGGCTACGATGTCCACCGGCTGACGGGTGGACGAAAGCTCATCCTGGGGGGTGTGGATATCCCCTGGGAGGAGGGGCTTTTGGGCCACTCCGACGCGGATGTGCTCACCCACGCAGTGATGGACGCTCTGCTGGGAGCGGCAGGGCTGGGGGACATCGGAAAGCTCTTCCCAGACCATGACCCGGCCTATGAGGGCATTTCCAGTCTGGTGCTGCTGGACCGGGTGTGTGAGCGCCTCCGGGAGGAGGGCTGGCAGGTGGGCAATGTGGACGCCACCGTGGTGGCCCAGCGGCCCAAGCTGGCCCCCTACATCCCGCAGATGCGGCAAAATCTGGCCCTCCATATGGGGGTGCCGCCCGAGCAGGTCAATGTGAAGGCCACCACGGAAGAGGGGCTTGGCTTCACAGGGACAGGGCAGGGAATGGCGGCCCACGCCGTGGCGTTGCTGGAACGGATATGAAAAAGGCCGGGTCAGAGGACCCGGCCTTTTTCCGGTGGCCGAAGAGGCGGAGAACGCATAGGATGCTCCAGAGAGGAGCGTGATGCCTATGGTCTATTATCTCATTGTCTGCCGCTCGCTGACCTATGCCCAGCGGACGGCGGCCGTTTTGGAGCGGGCGGGGATCACCGGTGTGATCCTGCGTACGCCCAGGGCCATCGCCGGAGAGGGCTGTGGCTACGCCGTGAAGGTGAGTGAACGGAGGCTGGCGCAGGCGCTGGTGCTGCTCAACAAGGCGGAGCTGCGGCCCAGAGGAGTTTATATTGCCGAGTCGAACGGCGGCTACCGGCAGGTGGGGCTATGATCTATTTGGATTCTGCCGCCACCACCCTGCAAAAGCCGCCGTCGGTGGTCCGGGCTTCGGCCTACGCCATCACCCACATGGCCAGTCCGGGGCGGGGAGGCTATCCGGCGGCGATGACGGCCGCCGAGACCCTCTTTACCTGCCGGGAGGCGGCGGCCCGGCTCTTTCATGTGCCGGAACCCGACCAGGTGGTCTTTACCATGAACGCCACCCACGGTCTCAACCTGGCCATTAAGACGTTGGTGGAGCCTGGAGACACGGTGCTCATCTCCGGCTATGAGCACAACGCCGTCACCCGCCCCCTGACCGCCACCCCCGATGTGACAGTGAAGGTGGCCGACGCCCCTCTGTTTCAGCCGGAGGCCATGCTGGAGCGGTTCGGGGCGCTGCTGACTCCGGAGGTCTCCTGCGTAATCTGCTGTCACGTGTCCAACGTCTTTGGCTATATCCTGCCGGTGGCCGGAATTGCCGCCCTGTGCCGGGAGCGGGGCGTGCCGCTGATTTTGGATGCCTCTCAGTCCGCCGGCGCCCTGCCGGTCCATATGGATACGCTCCAGGCCGCTTTCATCGCCATGCCGGGCCATAAGGGCCTCTATGGTCCCCAGGGTACCGGTATTCTGCTGTGCGCTGCTCCGGTCAAACCGCTGCTGGAAGGGGGGACCGGCTCCCATTCGGTGCGGCAGGAGATGCCGGAGTTTCTGCCCGACCGGCTGGAGGCGGGCACCCATAACGTCCCCGGCATCGCCGGCCTGCTGGAGGGACTGCGCTTTGTGCTGCGCAAGGGGCCGGAGCGCATTCTGGACCATGAGCGCCGGTTGGCGGCCCAGTGTGCCGCTGGACTGTCCCGGATGAAGGGCGTCACCGTTTTTTCCAGTCCCCATCTGGAGCATCAGGCGGGGGTCCTCTCCTTCCAGGTGGATGGACAGGACTGCGAGGAGGTGGGCGACCGGCTGGGCCGGCAGGGGATCGCTGTTCGTTCGGGGCTCCACTGCGCTCCGCTCTCCCACCGCACCGCCGGCACGCTGGAACGAGGGACCGTTCGGGCCAGCTTTTCCGCCTTCAACAGCTCCAATGATGTCCGGGCCCTGCTCCAGGCGCTGGAAAGGCGCCGGCCAAGCTGATGGGCTGTCCTTCCGCGAGGGCCGCGGTTCTCCGCCGCGCGCCCTCGCACACGCTTTTTCGCCCGTTTCCGTACCCATGTTCAAGGAAATTTAATGGACGGGGTCCTTGCCATTTGCCGGTGGATACAGTATAATATTTGAAATGGGCGGGGAGGCTCGCAGCCCCCCTCCCAGTCATTTTACATATGGGAGTTAATGGAAGTGACAGACCTATTTCAGAGGATGTATAGTTACATCCAGACTTTTGACATTTCCATAGCGGATATTGTGGACGTGGCGATCATCGCGGTGGTCATCTATCGTCTGCTGCTGTTGGTGCGGCGGAGCCGGGCGGCCCAGGTGGTCAAGGCCATCCTGCTTCTGCTGGCGGCTCTGGCCCTGTCCTCGTTTTTCCAGCTGCGGGTCATCAACTTTTTCCTCTCCCATATGGTGGAAATGGGTATGTTGGCCCTCATCGTGGTCTTCCAGCCGGAGATCCGCCGGTTCCTGGAGCAGCTTGGCAGTACCTCCTTGGGGGATGTGTTCAGCAGGGAGGAGGCGCCTCCGGAGGTGGAGGAGGCCATCGCCCAGACCGTACAAGCCTATGCCGCCCTCTCCCGGGACAAGGTGGGCGCCCTGATGGTCTTTGAGCGGAAGGTCCCGCTGGACGACATCATCAAGACGGGAACGGCCCTCGACTCCACCGTGGCGGCCGAGCTCCTCAAGAACCTCTTTTGGAACAAGGCGCCGCTCCACGACGGCGCTGTCATCGTCCGAAACGGACACATCGTGGGGGCGGGCTGCGTCCTTCCCCTGTCTGGAAATATCAACCTTTCCCGGGATCTGGGCATGCGCCACCGGGCCGGTATTGGCATGAGCGAAAACTCCGACGCTGTGGTGGCCATCGTCTCTGAGGAGACGGGGTCCATCTCCGTGGCGGTAAACGGGATGCTCAAGCGTCACCTGGCCCCCGAGACGCTGGAGCGGCTGCTGCGCAACGAGCTGCTGCCCAAGGAGACGTCCTCCGACTCTGCCGGGAAGCTCTCCGCCCTATTCAAGTCGAAAAAAGGTGACAAAAACGATGGGGAAGTTCACGGAAAGTAAAATCTTCAATATCATCCTCTCTGTCATCATCGCGCTGGGACTGTGGGCCTATGTGACGGCCAGTGTGACCGACGTGGGGGAGTCCACTGTGCGCAATATTCCGGTGACGGTAGTGGGGGAGGAGACCCTGAACGCCAAGGGCCTCATGATCGACCCCGATACCAAGCTGACGGTCAACGCCCGGGTCAGCGGCAGCCGGAGCATTCTGGTGGATATGGCCACCAACCCGGAGGAGTATTTCAGCGCCACCATCAATGTGGCGGAGATCACGGAGCCGGGCACCTATCACCTCGACTGTACCATCACGCCGCAGTTCACTTCGTTGACCTCTGCGGGAATTCGGGTGCTGGACCAAGATGGAAAGACGATCCAGGTCACCGTGACCCGCCTCTCCTCCAAGACGGTGGAGGTCCGGGGCGTCTTTGAGGGGACGGTGGACGAGGAGAACAATTACCGGGCCAGCGCCGTGGAGGTCACGCCCGGCACCATCCGGGTGGAGGGCCCTGAAGAACTGGTAGACCAGGTGGACCACGCCCAGGTCACCATTACCGGGGAAGGTCTGACCAGCACCTATACCGGCGAGCTGGCCTTCCAGCTCTTGACCGCCGATGGACAGGTGGTGAGCGACGATGACCTCACCACCAACGTGGATACGGTG
>DXDV01000125.1 GCA_019115345.1 Candidatus Intestinimonas stercorigallinarum
CCTCGCAGATCTCCAGGCCCTGCTCGCCGGTGTCCGGCTGGGAGATGAGCATGGAGTCGATGTCCACCCCCAGGGCCCGGGCGTAGGAGGGGTCCAGGGCGTGCTCGGCGTCGATGAAGGCCACCTCGCCCCCCCGCTTCTGGGCCTCGGCCACGATGTGGAGGGCCAGGGTGGTCTTGCCGGAGGACTCGGGCCCGTAGATCTCCACGATGCGCCCCTTGGGGACGCCGCCGATGCCCAGGGCCAGGTCCAGGGACAGCGAGCCGGTGGGGATGGCCTCCACCACCACGCCGGCGTTCTCCCCCAGGCGCATGATGGAGCCCTTGCCGTAGGTCTTTTCGATCTGGGCCATGCAGGTCTCCAGGGCCTTTTTCTTGTCGCTGGCGGGGGCGGGGGCCTCCACCAGGCTTTTCTTCTTGTCTGCCAAACTGCTTCACTCCGTTCTCAATGCCGGCGCGCCGGCCTCAATGGTTGACCGTCCCCTCCACCACACGCCAGACGCCTCGGGTGTCCTGGTGGGTGACGATGTTCTCAAATCCGTTCTGGGCCATGATCTTTTCCACATCGGGGGCCTGCCCGATGCCCACCTCGAAGATGAGGCTCCCCCCCAGCCGGAGGGCGGTGCCCCAGCGCTGGGCGATGGCCCGGTAGAAGTCCAGCCCGTCCAGGCCGCCGTCCAGGGCGCCCCAGGGCTCGTAGTCCCGCACCGACACGTCCAGGTCGGGCAGGTCCTTGTGGGGGATGTAGGGGGGATTGCAGGCGATGACGTCGAAGTCCCACAGGCTGGCCGCCGGGGCCTGGGTGGCGTCGGCCTGGACGCAGGTCACCCGGGCGTTGAGGTTGTTGCGGCGGACGTTCTGCTTGCAGATGCGCAGCGCCGCCTCGGACAGGTCGGCCAGCACCACCCGGCAGTTGGGGGCGTGGGCGGCCACCGCCAGCCCCACGCAGCCGCTGCCGGCGCACAGGTCCAGCACCCGGGCCCCCTCCCCCGCCGCCTTGGCCAGCAAAATGGCCCGCTCGGCCAACACCTCGGTGTCCGAACGGGGGATGAGCACGTCCCGGGAGATGTCCAGGGGCAGGCCGTAGAACTCCCACTCCCCGATGATGTAGGCCACCGGCTCCCCGGCCAGACGCCGCCGGGTCAGCTCCTCCACCCGGTCCTCCACCGCCTTGGAGGCGTAGAGGGGCAGGTCCCGGAAGAACTGCTCCCGGGTCTTGTCAGCGGCAAAGCACACCAGCTCCCGGGCCTCCAGCTGGGCCATCTCCACCCCGTGGGAGCGCAGCCGCTTCCGGGTGTCCAGGTACAGGTTGTTGTAGGTGGTCGCCATAGAATCACCCCTCAAATGTGATGAGGTCAGCGCCGGTCTCGCCCTTTTACCACTGGTCCTTTCCCTTCTCCTCCGGCAGGACCTGCTTGAGGGCCTCGATGCCCACCTCGATCATGGAGTCGTCCGGCTCGAAGGTGGTCCAGCGCTGGATGGCCATGCCCGGCCGCCGGATGGCCCGGCACAGGAGGGAGTCGTGGCCCCCCACATAGCGGTTGATCTCCCAGGTGAGGCCCACCACCGCCGGCAGCAATGCCAGGTGGACCAGGGTCCGCAGCCAGGGGTTGGTGAACTGCCAGAAGGAAAAGACGATGCTGGAGAGCAGGATGGACACCACGATCACCACAAAGAGGAAGCTGGTGCCGCATCGGGGGTGGTGCTTGGGCTGGACGCGGACGTTCTCCACGGTGAGCTCCAGGCCCTTTTCATAGCAGAAGATGGTCTTGTGCTCGGCGCCGTGGTAGGAAAAGACCCGTCGGATGCTCTGGGTCTTGGAGCACAGGATGAGGTAGCCCAGGAAGATGACCACCCGGGCGGCGCCCTCCACCAGGTTCCGGCCCCAGAGGGGGATGTCGGGGAAAAACCACATGGCCGCCCCGGACAGGAGGGTGGGGAGCACGAAGAAGAGCCCCACGGAAAAGGCCATGCCCAGCACCACCGCCAAAGTGGTGAAGAAACGCATGGCTTTCTCATTGCCCAGCTTCTCGTCCAGCCACTTCTCGAACCGGGAGGGCTCCTCCGGCTCATCGTCCTCCGGGTAGAACTCCGCCGAGTACATCAGGGCGGTGACGCCGGTGTACATGGACACGCAGAAGTTCACCACCCCCCGGATGAAGGGCCAGCCCAGGACGGGATGGCGGTCCTTGATGAGCTTGCGCTCCTCGGTCTTGACCTCCAGGCCGCCGTCGGGGCGGCGCACCACGATGGATTTTTTATCGGGGCCCAGCATCATGATGCCCTCGATGAGGGCCTGACCGCCGATCATGGTGCGGAAGGGGGTGGCGCAGGCCTGGTTCTGTTTCTCTGCCATGGATCTAGGCTCTCCTCTGAAAAATAAAGTTTCCGGCCCGGAGGCCGTATCTGTCCGGCTACCATCATAGCAAAGGACGCCGGGAAAAGCAAGGCCGGAATTAGAACTAATGTTCCAACTTCGGCCTCAGCCGCCGATGGGCAACCGGATGGTGACGATACAGCCGCCGCCCTCGGCGTTGCCGATGTCCAGGCGGCCGTTGTGGCGGCTGACGATCTCCTCGCAGACGGCAAGGCCGATGCCGGAGCCTCTGGCCTTGGAGCTGCCCTTGTAGAATTTGTATTTCACGTGGGGCAGCTCGTCCTCGGGGATGCCGGGGCCGTAGTCCCGGATGGTGATGACCACCGCCTCCTCCTCCCCCCGGATGGCGGTGTCGATGCGCTTGCCGGAGCCGCCGTGCTTGGCGGCGTTGTCCAGCAGGTTGCAGAAGACCTGCCGCATCCGCTCCGGGTCGCCGGGGATGGGGGGGAATTCCTCCTCGCAGTCGGTGTGGGTGAGGGTGATGCCCTCCCGGCGGAAAAACTCGGTGTAGGTGTAGACGGCGTCCTCCAGCTCGGCTTGATGTCCATGGGCTCCACCGACAGTGTGAAGCGGCCGTCCTCGATGCGGGAGAACTCCAGCAGCTCTTCCACCATGTTGGTGAGCCGTCGGGCCTCGGAGACGATGATGCCCATGCCCTTTTTCACATCGGCGGCGTCCCGGACCTCC
>DXDV01000126.1 GCA_019115345.1 Candidatus Intestinimonas stercorigallinarum
CGAATCAACGCCACCACCGGCTCCCTCTCCGATGTGAAGGACGTTCTGGCCGACGTGGGCACCATGCTGGCCCCCAACGGCATTCTCCTCTACCTGGACGAGATCCAGTACTTCAACAAAAAGCAGCAGCAGTCCCTGCTGGAGGTCATCGAAAAGGGGGACGTCACCCTCATCGCCTCCACCACGGAGAACCCCTATTTCTACGTCTACAACGCCGTGCTCAGCCGGTCCACCGTCTTTGAGTTCAAGCCGGTGGAGGCCGCCGACGTCCTCCCCGCCATCGACCGGGGCATGGCCATCATGGCGGACCGGCTGGGGGCCTCCCTCTCCTGCGAGGACGGGGTGCGGGAGTCCATCGCCTCGGCCTGCGGCGGCGACGTGCGGAAGGCCATGAACGCGGTGGAGCTGCTGGTGAACACCGCCCGGCGGGAGAACGGCGCCCTCTTCCTCACCCTCTCCGACGCCCAGACCGCGGCCCAGCGCTCCGCCATGCGGTACGACCGGGAGGGGGATGACCACTACGACATCGCCTCCGCCCTGATGAAGTCCCTCCGGGGCTCCGACCCCGACGCGGCGGTCCACTACCTGGCCCGGCTGCTGGAGGCCGGGGACCTCATCACCGCCATCCGGCGGCTCCTCTGCTCCGCCAGCGAGGACATCGGCCTGGCCTACCCCATGGCGGTGCCCATCGTCAAGGCCTGCGTGGACAGCGCCCTTCAGCTGGGCCTCCCCGAGGCCAAGCTCCCCCTCTCCGAGGCGGCCATCCTCCTGGCCACCTGGCCCAAGTCCAACTCGGCCTGCATGGCCATCGACGCCGCCCTCTCCGACGTCCGGGCCGGGCGCACCGGCGCCGTCCCCCGGGAGCTCCAGAACGTCCACGCCGACTCCGCCGGCATGGAGCGGGAGCAGGGCTACCTCTACCCCCACAGCTTCCCCCGCCACTGGGTGCGGCAGCAGTACCTCCCCGACCCCCTTGTGGGCACCCGGTACTACACCTACGGCGACAACAAGACCGAGCAGGCCGCCCGCCGCTACTGGGAGGAGATCAAGGGCCCGGACGCCACGTGAGCCGCCGGTCCCCAAAGGACAGAAAACACGCCCGCCGTGGGAAAGGGCTTCCCGCGGCGGGCGTGTCTTATGGGCAGAGCAGGGGGAGCAGGTCCTCCGCCGTGCTCCCGGCGATGTAGTCCTCCAGGGGGAGGGCCTGAAGGGCGGGCAGAAGGGCCTCCCGCCGGTGGGGGAGCCCCACCAGGGCCTGGGCCAGCCCGGCGCTGTCCAGCCGCCCGAAGTAGTCCCCGTAGAGGGCGGCGGCCCGGATGCTCCCCCGGTCCACGTCCAGGTGGACCTCCACCAGCCCGTAGGGAAATTTGGCGGCTCTGGTCCAGGCGTACTGGGGAGCGGCGCCGAAGTTCCAGTCCCAGGTCTGATACTTCTCCCGGCAGAGGGCGTCCACCGCCGCCCGCTCGTCTTGCGTCAGGGCGTAGGGCTCCAGGTCGGGCACCGTATCGAGAAAATAGGCCCGGAGCCTGGAGAGAAACTCCTCCACATCCATGGGGGCGGGGAGGTGATCGGCCAGGTTGGTCACCCGGCTGGACACCGATTTGACCCCCTTGCCGGACAGCTTGATGTCGCGGGGCCGGAGGGCCCCGGAGAGCCGGGACAGGTCGGCGGAGAAGAGGAGGGTGCCGTGGTGGAGGATGCGGCCGTCCCGGGCGGCCTGGGCGTTGCCGGAAAACTTCCGGCCGTCCACCAGCAGGTCGTTCCGTCCCGAGCGCTCCGCCTTCACCCCCAGCGTGGCCAGAAACTCCACGATGGGCTTGGTGAACTTAGCGTAGTTGTTGAAGTCCCCGGTCCCGCAGGGCTGGACCAGGGTGTAATTGACGTTCCCCAGGTCGTGGAACACCGCCCCGCCGCCGGTGAGCCGCCGGACCACCGTGATCTGGTGGGCGCGGACGAAATCCAGGTCGATCTCCTCCATGGCGTTCTGGTTCTTGCCGATGATGACCGAGGGACCGTTCCGCCAGAGGGTGAGGACCTCCCCGGGGAAGCGGGTGAGGAGATATTCGTCCAGGGCCAGGTTCCAGGCCGGGTCGGTGCGGTCGTTTTCCAGAAGGTACAAAGCGCCCCCTCCTTTCCTTTTCTCCCATTATGGAGGGAAAGAAGGGGGTTTGTCAACCGGCTTGGGTTGTGGTATGCTTAAGGGCAAGAAGGAGCGTGAACACATATGGAACTCAAGCAGATCGCCAGCTTCCAGGTGGACCACCGGAAGCTCACCGAGGGCATGTATACCTCCCGGGTGGACGGGGACGTGGTGACCTACGACATCCGCATGGCGCGGCCCAACTGCGGCGCCTACCTGGGCTGCGGCGCCATCCACAGCTTCGAACACCTCTTCGCCACCTACGTCCGCAGCGGCCCCCTGTCGGACAAGGTGATCTACGCCGGTCCCATGGGCTGCCGCACCGGCTTCTACTTCCTGGTGCGGGACCTGGACCCGGCGGCGGCCATCGGCCTGGTGAAGGAGACCATGGACTTCATCGCCGGGTACGAGGGACCCATCCCCGGCGCCACCGAGGCCGAGTGCGGCAACTACCGGGAACAGGACCTGGAGGGGGCCCGGGCGGCGGCCCGGAAGATGGTCCCCATCCTGGCCAACTGGACGGTGGACAAGCTGGTCTACGAGAAATGAACGCCTGCGGGAAACAGAGGGGGCGTCCCGCCCGGCCCATCACATCCGCTCCCCCCAGCGCGCCAGCACGGACAGGATGAAGTCCTGAAGGCCCTCTCCCACCTCCCGGCGGTAGGGCTCCCCGGTGAGCTCGTTGTTGGAGATGACGCGCAGGCCCAGACAGGGCGCGTCAAACCGGCGGCACACCCGGTAGGCCGCCAGGCTCTCCATGTCCTCGCAGTCCTGCCCCGCCCGCGCCCGCAGCCATAAAATGCGGTCGTGCTCCCGGTTGAACACGTCTCCGGCGCCCAGGCGGCCGGCGACCACCCGTCCCCCGGCGTAGGGGGCGGTCTCGAACCGCTCCGCCCAGAGAGGGTCTCCCGCCAGGGCGGCGGGAGGGGTGTCGGCGTCAAAGTCCCAGAGCCTCCAGGCGGCGGGGTCCATCCCCTCCCCCGCCCTCCGCCGGGGCATGAGGGCGCTGTGGATGTCCACGCAGGCGCGGCCCACCACGATGTCCCCCACATGGAGGTCGGGCCGGTGGGCGCCGGCGGTGCCCTGGTTGAGGACCAGCCGGGGCGAAAACCGCTGGAGGCCCAGGGCGGTGGCCGCGGCGGCGGACACCGTCCCCACCCCGGTGCGGCTCACCACCAGGTCCAGCCCGGCATACCGCCCCCGCCAGAACCGGAATCCGGCCAAAATCTCCTCCCGGCAGTCCTCCAGCCGCTCCGCCGTCCGGTCGGTCTCCACGTCCATGGCCCCCTGGATGAGGATGGGTCCCATCACGCCCTCCGCCTCCTCCACAGCTCCTCGGCCCGCGTCTGGGTCTTCCAGGCCAGGAAGGCGCAGAAGCAGCCCGCGGCGCAGCCGGCGATGACGTCGCTGGGGAAGTGGACGCCCACATACAGCCGGGAGAGGCCCATGAGGGCGGCCAGCACCAGGCAGAGGACCTTCACCCACCGCCGGGCGGCAAACCGGGCCCAGGTGACACAGCAGGCGAAGGCGGCGCAGGTGTGGCCGGAGGGGAAGGAGTTGGGGTCGTCCTCCGCCACCAGAGGGAGGAGCCCCTCCACCACCAGCCAGGGCCGGGTGCGGCCCACCAGGTGCTTGAGGACCACATTGGTGCACAGCAGCCCGAAGAGCATGGCGATGAGGGCCCAGAAGCCCGCCTTCCGGGTCTTGGGGTGGAAAAGCAGAAGCACCGACAGGACGATCCACACCAGTCCGGCGTTGCCCAGCTGGGTATAAAGGCGAAAGAAGGCGTCCAACACGGGGGCGCGCAGGTCCTGGAGCCACAGCAGCAGGGCTCCGTCCAGCGTCAGAAGGGTCTCCAGCATCGCCGGTTTCCTCCGTTCTTCATGATGATTTGGAATAAAGAGGGGACGGGGCAATGGCCCCGTCCCCAGGCTGTCGAAAAAGTGGCACCACGTAAAACAAGCCACGGGGGAAAAGTGTGAAAGGGGGGCGGTGAGCCCCCACTTTCGCGTGTAGTCAGGAACTTTTTCGATG
>DXDV01000127.1 GCA_019115345.1 Candidatus Intestinimonas stercorigallinarum
ACTGGATGGTGGAGCCCCTGGCTCTGGCGGCAGTGGCCGCCGGTGCCGACGGCCTTATCATCGAGGTCCACAACGACCCGGCCCACGCCAAGTGCGACGGCCAGCAGTCCCTCACCCCCAAGAAGTTCGACGAGCTCATGAAGAAGGTGAAGGTCCTGGCCCCCATGATGGGGAAGACCCTGTCCCATTAAACGAAAGGAAAAGGAGGGAACCGCCGTGAAGACCCTCACCGTCACCCTGCCCGGCCGGAGCTATGACATCCTCATCGGCTCCGGGCTCCTCCACCAGGCCGGAGGACACCTGCGCCACGCGCTCCCCCGGGCCAAAAAGCTCTTCGTGGTCACCGACTCCAACGTGGCCCCCATCTACCTCTCCGCCCTGACTGCCGGGCTGGAGGGCTCCGGCTTTGAGACCGCCTGCCGGGTGGTCCCCGCCGGGGAGGGCTCCAAGTCCGCCGCCGTGCTCAGCGCCCTCTGGGAGGACATGATGGACTTCGGACTCACCCGCACCGACGCCGTGGCCGCCCTGGGGGGCGGCGTGGTGGGGGACCTGGCCGGCTTCGCCGCCGCCACCGTCCTCCGGGGGGTGGACTTCGTCCAGCTCCCCACCACCCTCCTCTCCCAGGTGGACTCCTCCGTGGGGGGAAAGGTGGCCATCGACCTCCGGCACGGGAAGAACCTGGCCGGGGCCTTCTGGCAGCCCAGGGCGGTCCTCATGGACACCGACACCCTGGACACCCTGGACGACCTCACCTTTGCCGACGGCATGGCCGAGGTCGTCAAATACGGCTGCATCTTCGACCGGAGCTTCTTCTACTTCCTGGCCGTCCGGCCCAGCCGGGACGCCCTCATGGAGGAGATCGAGCACATCCTGTATACCTGCTGCGACCTGAAGCGGATGGTGGTGGAGGAGGACGAGCGGGACACCGGACGGCGGATGCTCCTCAACTTCGGCCACACCCTGGGCCACGCCTACGAGCTGGCCGGGGGCTACGAGACCTGGACCCACGGCCAGGCGGTGGCCGCCGGCATGGTGAAGGCCGCCCAGCTGGGCGCTCAGCTGGGTGTGACCCCGGCGGAGACGGCGGAGGCCATCGCCGCCGTGCTCATCCCCCTGGGCCTGCCGGTGGACATCCCCTGTTCGGCGGAGGATTACGCCGCCGCCATCGGCCTGGACAAGAAGGGGGCGGGGGCCGACCTCACCCTCATCCTGCTGGAAAAGCTGGGCCGGGCGGTGTCCCACAAGCTGCCCAAGGCCGAGCTGCTCCGGCTGCTGTAAGACGGGAAAGGAGCCCTTCTATGGATATCACCATCACCCCGTGCCCGCTCAAGGGGAGCATTACCCCGCCGCCCTCCCCTCCGGGCCTTCGGCCCGGAGAGGGCATATCCGGCGGTTCCGCCGCAGGCGGGAGCCGGAGCGCCATCCACTGGCTTTTGGAGAAATGGGGGAGGGAGCGCCTGTGAATATCACCATCACCCCACGCCTGCTCAAGGGGAGCATTACCCCGCCGCCCTCCAAAAGCCAGTCGCACCGCGTGCTCATCGCCGCCGCCCTGGCGGAGGGCGTGAGCATGCTCAGGAACGTGGCCCTCTCCCAGGACATCGAGGCCACCATCCGCTGCCTGGAGGCCCTGGGCGCCTCCTTCCGGTGGGAAGGGGAGACCCTGGCGGTCACCGGCCTGGCCGGGCAGGCGGCCCCCCAGGGAGAGCTCCCCCTGCTGGACTGCGGGGAGTCGGGCTCCACCCTGCGCTTCCTCATCCCCATCGCCCTGGCCCTCCGGGGCGGCGGGCGCTTCACCGGCCGGGGGCGGCTCATGGAGCGGCCCCAGGGGCCCTACTTCGACCTCTTCCGGGAAAAAGGCATTTCCTTCGAGCAGAAGGACGGCGTGCTCACCGTCAGCGGCAGGCTGGAGCCGGGAACATTCTCCCTCCCCGGCAACGTGTCCAGCCAGTTCATCACCGGCCTGCTCTACGCCCTCCCCCTGCTGTCGGGGGAGAGCGAGATCCTCCTCACCACCCCTCTGGAGAGCCGGGGCTATGTGGACATGACCCTGGATGCGCTGGAGCGGTTCGGCGTCCGGGTGGAGCGGGAGGACTGCGGGCGCTTCTCCATCCCCGGCGGGCAGACCTTCCAGGCCCGGGACCTGGCAGTGGAGGCCGACTGGTCCAACGCCGCCTTCTGGTACGTCGCCATCGGTCTGGGCAGCCAGCTGGAATTGGACGGGCTCAACGCCTTTTCCAGCCAGGGGGATATGCGCATCGTACCCTACTATCTGAAAATGAGGGGAAAGGGTCCGGTGGAGCTGGATGTCTCCCAGTGCCCCGATCTGGTGCCCGCCCTGGCGGCGCAGGCGGCTCTCCGGGGGGAGGGGCTTACCACCCGGCTGGTCAACGCCGCCCGGCTGCGGATGAAGGAGAGCGACCGCCTGGCCACGGTGACCGAGGTGCTCAACGCCCTGGGGGCGGACGTGGAGGAGCACGACGACCACCTGGTCATCCGCGGGAAGGACGCCCTCCCCGGCAGCGTCACCGTCTCCGGCCACAACGACCACCGCATCGCCATGATGGCCGCCGTCGCCGCCACCGGCTGCGGCGCCCCCGTCACCATCACCGGGGCGGAGTGCGTGCGGAAATCCTATCCCAACTTCTGGGACGACTACGAGGCCCTGGGGGGCGTCATCGTCCGGAGGGAGGAGGCACAGCCATGAAATACACCATCTTCGGAGAGTCCCACGGGCCCGCCATCGGCGTGGTGCTGGAGGGGGTCCCCGCCGGACTGGAGCTGGACCTGGACTTCATCCGCGCCCAGCTGGCCCGCCGGGCCCCGGGCCAGAACGCCATGACCACCGCCCGGAAGGAGGCCGACGAGCCGGAGCTCCTCTCCGGCGTCTTTGAGGGCAGGACCACCGGCGGGCCCCTGTGCGCCGTCATCTTCAACACCGATACCCGCTCCAGGGACTATGCCAAGCTCAAGGACCTGCCCCGGCCCGGCCACGCCGACTATGCCGGTTTCGTCCGCTACCGGGGCTGCAACGACTACCGGGGGGGCGGCCACTTCTCCGGCCGCCTCACCGCCCCCCTGGTCTTTGCCGGGGCGGTGGCCCAGCAGGTGCTGGGGGGGCACGGGGTGACCGTGGCCGCCCGCATCTCCAACGTGGCCGGCATCCCCGACCCCACCCCGGAGGAGATGGAGGGGGCCATCCTGGCCGCCAAGGCCGACGGGGACTCGGTGGGCGGGCGCATCGCCTGCGCCGTCACCGGCCTGCCCGCCGGGCTGGGGGACCCCGACTTCGGCTGCAACGTGGAGGGTATCTTTTCCCAGTACCTCTTCGCCGTCCCCGCCGTGAAGGCGGTGGGCTTCGGCCTGGGGACCGGCTTTGCCGAGATCCGGGGCAGCCAGGCCAACGACCCCTTCTACATGGACGGGGGGACCGTCAGGACCCGCACCAACCACGCCGGGGGGATCAACGGCGGCATCACCAACGGCATGCCGGTGACCTTTGAGGTCACCATCCGGCCCACCCCCTCCATCGGCCGGGAGCAGGACACGGTGGACCTCTCCACCGGCTCCGACGTCAAGCTGTCCGTCACCGGCCGCCACGACCCCTGCATCCTCCCCCGGGCGGTGCCCGTCATCGAGGCCGCCGCCGCCCTGGCCGCCTGCCAGGTGCTGGGGATCTGAACAAGAGGTGTATGCAATGAGTCAACTGGACGCCCTTCGGGCGGAGATCGACGACATCGACGGCCGGCTCACCGCCCTCTTCCTCCGGCGGATGGAGGTGACGGAGCAGGTGGGCCGCTGGAAGCAGGCCAACGGCATCCCGGTGCTGGACGCCGGACGGGAGCGGGAGGTGCTGGTCCAAAAGGCCGCCCTCACCGGCGACCCCGCCCGGAAGGAGGACGTCACCGCCCTCTACGAGGCCATCATGGCCATCTCCCGGCGGCAGCAGCACAAGCTCCTCCACCAGTCGGGCAACGAGGACTACCAGCGCATCCGGGCGGCCCTCGCAGCTGTCCGGACGCCCCTGGAACGCCCCCGGGTCCTCTACCAGGGGGAGCCGGGGGCCTACTCCGACGAGGCCGCCGGGGCCTTCTTCGGGGAGGACGCACCCCGGTCCCACGTGGCCACCTGGGAGGAGGTCTTTGCCGCCCTGAAGGAGGGCCGGGCCGACTACGGGGTGGTGCCCATCGAAAACAGCTCCACCGGCTCCATCAGCCAGGTCTACGACCTGCTGGCCCAATACGGCCACTCCATCGTGGGGGAGCAGGAGGTGAAGGTGGACCACTGCCTGGCCGCCCTGCCGGGGGCGGACCTGGACGGCATCCGCCAGGTCTACTCCCATGAGCAGGGGCTCCTCCAGTGCGCCGCCTACCTGAAGGAGCACCCGGCCTGGACCTGCCTGCCCCGGCTCAACACCGCCGAGAGCGCCAAGTTCGTGGCCGGGAGCGGGGACCCCGCCAAGGCCGCCGTCTGCTCCCCCCACGCCGCCCGGCGCTACGGCCTGGACATCCTGGCCCGGCACATCAACGCCAACGACCGCAACTACACCCGCTTCGTTGTGGTCTCCCCCGTGCCGGAGCACCGGCCGGGCAGCGACAAGGTGAGCGTCCTCTTCACCCTGCCCCACCGCACCGGCTCCCTCCACCAGCTCATGACCATCTTTTCCGTCAACGGACTCAACCTCATGAAGCTGGAGTCCCGGCCCATCGTGGGCCGGAGCTGGGAGTATCTCTTCTTCGCCGACTTCATCGGGGACCTGACCGCCCCCGGTATGGACGGGGTGCTCCTGGAGCTCACCCAGACCGCCGAAGGCTTCCGGGTGCTGGGGAACTACCCCGCCTGCAAGGAGGGCTGAGCTGTGGACACACGCAACATCGTCCTCATCGGTATGATGGGCTGCGGCAAGACCACGGTGGGGGGGCTCCTGGCCGCCCGGCTGGGCCGGGAGCTGGCGGACACCGACGCCCTCATTGAGGCCCGGGAGGGCCGGACCATCCCCGCCATCTTCCAAAGCGACGGGGAGGCCTACTTCCGGGACCGGGAGCGGGAGGCGGCGGAGGCGCTGGCCCGGCGGACCGGCCTGGTCATCGCCTGCGGCGGCGGCCTTCCACTGCACGCCGCCGCCATGGAGCCCCTCCGGGCGGGGGGCGTGGTCCTCTTCCTGGCCCGGGACCCGGGGGCCATCTACGACTCCGGGATGCTGGGGGACCGGCCCCTGGCCCAGGAGGGGCGGGCCGCCTTTCTGGAGCGCTTCGCCCGGCGGGAGCCGGTCTACCGGGCCTGCGCCCACCACATCATCACGGAATTTACGTCCCCGGAGACCACGGCGGACGCCATCATGGAGGTGCTGGAGAGATGAAGTTTCTGGTCATCAACGGACCCAACCTGAACCTGCTGGGCAAGCGGGAGCCGGGCATCTACGGCGCGGAGAACTACGAGAGCCTCTGCGCCCGTCTGAAGGACTTCGCCGCCGCCCACGGCTCCACGGTGGACTGCTTCCAGTCCAACCACGAGGGGGCCATCGTGGACGCCATCCAGGACGCCGACGGGGTCTACGACGCCATCGTCATGAATCCCGGGGCCTACACCCACTACTCCGTGGCCATTCTGGACGCCCTCAAGGCCGTCTCGGTGCCCTGCGTGGAGGTCCATATCTCCAACGTCCACCAGCGGGAGGAGTTCCGACACAAGAGCGTCACCGCCCCCGCCTGCGTGGGCCAGATCTGCGGCCTGGGCCTCTTCGGCTACGAGGCCGCCCTCTCCTACTTTCTCTCGCCTACTTTCTCTCGAGAGAGAAAGTAGGCAAAGAGAGCTTTGATGGACCCTCCGTGGGCAGGCTCGCGGGGGACTTCAGGCCGCGCATCCCCAAGGCCCTGAACCGGTCCCTGGTTTTCCCGAGAGAGAACGCAGGCAAAGAGAGCTTTAAACTGCCCTGCGGGGCTGAGCTTCAGGGAACCGGAAAATTGTGCATCCCCATAGACATGTGCAGGCTGTGGAAGAACGAGCGGAATCAGCATCCTTTCAGCAGTGGAAGCCGCTTTCGTGCCGCTGAATTTTCCACACCAGCCGAAAAAATGTGCAAAACAAAAAGGAGAGCCGCCATGCTGGTCGAGCTGAAGAACACCACGAAAAAGCTGTGCGTCATCGGAGACCCGGTGCTCCACTCCAAGTCCCCCCTCATCCACAACGCCATGATAAAGGCCCTGGGGCTGGACTATCTCTACCTGTGCCAGCCCGTCAAAGCCGGGGAGACCGCCCGGTGGCTGGAGGCGGCCAAGGCGGCGGACTACGCCGGCTTCAACGCCACCATGCCCCACAAGGAGGCCCTGCTCCCCCTCATGGACGAACTGGACGAGGACGCCAGGCTCTGCCGCTCTGTGAATACGGTCTGTATCAGGGAGGGGAAGGCGTACGGATACAACACCGACGGCCAGGGCTTTCTGCGGGCGCTGCTGGACCACGGGGTGGACCCGGCGGGGCGGCGCGTGGTGGTGCTGGGGGCGGGGGGCGCCGCCAAGGCGGTGGCCCTGAAGCTCTCCCAGCGGGGGGCGGCCTCGGTGACCGTCTGCAACCGCACGGCGGAGAAGGCGGCCGCCCTCTGCACCCAGGACCCGGCGGGGCGGCTGGAACCGGCGGGCTTCGACCGGGCGGTCCTCCGGGCGCTGTGCGCCCGGGGGGACCTGCTGGTCAACTGCACCTCCCTGGGCATGGCGGGGACGGCGGGACAGTTTGAGGACCTCTCCTTCCTGGAGGCCCTTCCCGCCGGTACGCCGGTATGCGACCTCATCTACCACCCCGCCGAGACCGCCCTTCTCGTCCGGGCCAGGGCCCTGGGCCACCCCGCCGTCAACGGACTGGGGATGCTCCTCCACCAGGCCGTCCTGGCCCTGGAGCGCTTCACCGGCCGGACCATCGACGCCCCCGCCATGACCGCCCTCCTCACGCCCTTGCTGACCGGCTGAGCCGTTCTGTTCCCGGCCCACGGCGCATATACATCCCACAGTGGAAACCACGACGGGGAGTGTTGCGCGTGTGAAAGGGAACATCGAGGAGCGGGCCTGCCGGCTGGCCCTTTACATCATCGAGAACAAGGCGACGGTGCGCTCCGCCGCCCAGCGCTTCGGCATCAGCAAATCCACCGTCCACAAGGACATCCAGGACCGTCTGAGCGCCTTCAACCGCCCCCTCTACCTCCAGGTGAAGGCGGTGCTGGACGAGAACAAGGCCCAGCGCCACAT